>CAZLTH010000098.1:0-6485 GCA_964562355.1 uncultured Syntrophomonadaceae bacterium
GTTTACAGTTTACAGTTGGGGTTTTTGAAGTAACGGACTACGCACTCCTAACCCCTGTCAACTGGTGAGACTTCCGGGGGATGTCGAACGACTCCCTACCAAGCGAAAGCGCAGGGAGGGAGTCCGATACTGATAACTGGTAACCAGCAACTGACTGGAAACTTCTGGTTTCTGAGTAGGGGTTGATAGTGCAAGTCAGTTGCCTTTGGGAGTATAAAGCAGGACACCGAAGGGGTAACTTTTTTAAAAGAGTATGCTCTCAGGTATAAAGGACAGGGAAAGCAGCCGTTTTAATAATAGCTGTTTTCGCCTGTCCTTTTTGCCAGTTGCCAGTTGCCAGTTATCAGTTATCAGTGTTATATAGTGCATTGAAAAACTGCAAACTGTATCATATCAGCAATTTCTGTTATTGTACTTGCCTGCAAATGTTAGTTTTTGACCTACATCAGTATAATAAGTGAGGGGGGGACACACCTCCTCTTAAAAGGAGATGTGTCCCCCTACCTTTAAAAAAGAAAGGAGGGATAAAAATGCTAGAAGTAAACAAGGAAAACTATGAAGAGGAAGTTTTACAGTCCAAGGGATTGGTCATGGTGGATGTTTGGGGACCTAAGTGTCAGCCTTGTTTGGCTTTAATGCCGGCAGTGGAAGAGTTGGAAAAAGAGTATATGGGGAAACTCAAAGTAGCTAAGCTTAATGCTGCTAAAAATCGCCTTTTGTGTGCTAAGCTTAGGTTGATGGGTTTGCCGGCTTTTCTGTTCTACAAGGACGGTACGGAAGTTAACCGCCTAGCAGGACAAGACCTCAGCAGAGCTGACCTAGTAAAAGAGATTGAGAAATTAATTGGGGAGTGACTGAGTTGGAAAGTTGGTAAGTTGGACGTGAAAAGTGAAAAATGAAAAATGAAAAATGGTGAGACGCCTAGGAGGTGTCGAACGAGTCCTGACGATGGCAATAGCCAAGGCAGGAGTCCGAGCAAGTGTGAGAAGTGAGAAGTAGGAAATTGGAAAGGTAACCTTAGGTAACTTCGGTGCTTTTCTAACCTCTCACCCGTTCGACTCGCTGCGCTTGCTCAGGGCAGGCTCTCCCACCTCTCACCTCCAATTTAGTAGGGGCAACCCCTTGTGGTTGCCCGAGTAAGCCAGGTGATGGGGGTTCATGGCTCCGAGGTTCACGGATGAGGTGGTGAGATTTTCAGTGGCAAGGCGTCCAAGGATGTCGAATGGTTACGAGTCCTGACGACGGCGAGAGCGAAGGTAGGGAGGCTGAGCTGAAGATTGGACGATTTAAAGACAAGTTCCCAGACGGTGAACCGTGAACCCATGAACCCGGTTATCCCTGAACCTTCTAACCCGGTTAGCAAGAAAGGAGGAAAGAAAAATGGAACTGGAGTTAGGTAAAATCAATATCAGCAAGGTTGTTTTTGGGGATCGGACCCGGGTGGAAAAGGGGATTTTATATGTTGATAAAGCAGAGCTGATTAAAGAGGTAGCAGTAGATAAACGCTTGTCGTCAATAGAAGTAGAACTGGCTTCTCCCGGGGAAGAAGTGCGGATTATCCCGGTCAAGGATGTTGTTGAGCCTAGGGTAAAAGTAGAGGGTGCAGGTGGGGTATTTCCTGGCTTTTTGCACGAACCAGAAACTGTCGGTGGCGGCAAAACCAAGGCTCTTAAAGGTGTAGCGGTGGTGACTTGTGGGCGCATGGTCGGCTTTCAGGAAGGGGTTATTGATATGAGCGGCCCGGGGGCAGCTTATTCTCCCTTTTCTGTGCTCAATAATGTTGTGCTGGTGCTGGAACCGCAAGCAGGGATTAGCAGGCAGGAGCATGAAGAAGCTTTACGCATGGCTGGCTTAAGAGGTGCTGCCTACCTAGGTGAAGCAGCCCGGGAGGTGGAGGTGGATGAAACCGTTTTTTATGCTGCTGCCTCCATGCAGACAGCAGCTAAGAAAGCAGGGGGAAAGAGTCTGCCGAAGGTTGTTTATGTCAAGATGCTTCTCTCGGAAGGATTATTACATGACACCTATCTTTATGGGGTAGATGTAAAGAAGATTCTCCCTACTTTTCTGCATCCCGGCGAGTTGATTGACGGTGCTATAGTAAGCGGCAACTGCGTTTCAGCTTGCGATAAACATACTACCTATCACCACCAGAATAACCCGGTAGTAGAAGAACTGCTGCGGCGAGACGGTAAAGAACTCTCTTTTGTGGGTATGATTATCACCAATATCAATGTAAAACTTAATGACAAGGAGCGCTCCTCTGATTATGCGGCCAAGCTGGCAGCCTTTAGCGGAGCTGACGGTGCTATTATTACAGAAGAAGGCTTTGGCAACCCGGACACAGACCTGATGATGCTTTGCCGCAAGATTGAGCACTTGGGAATCAAGACAGTTTTGATTACTGACGAATACGCCGGAACTGACGGTGATTCACAGTCTTTGGCCGATTGTGTAGATGAGGCAACGGCCATAGTAAGTGCCGGTAACGCCAACATGCTGTTGAAGCTACCGCCTTTAAAAAAGGTTATCGGAAATTTGCAGCCAGTAGAAGTAATCGCCGGGGGGTTTGCCGGTGGGCTGAAACCGGACGGCAGTGTCGAGGTAGAACTACAGGTTATTATGGGTGCAACTTGCCAGCTGGGCTTTAATACCCTAGCGGCCAGAGATTCTTGAGAGGAGGATAAGTCCGAAAGAAATGAAAAGTGAAAAGTGAAAAATGAAAAGTAGGGGCAGTCCCTTGTGGTTGCCCGAATTGACCTGTCTGCCGTGCTGAACACTGGCACAGGCAGGCATAGTGAGAAGTAGGGGATGCTCAAGGTTGGTATTTCATTACGTTTTGTGCCTTGAGGTAAGGCCTCCGGGGGAGGGCTTACGAGTCCTGACGACAGCGACAGCCAAGTCGGGAGTCCGAGCAAAAGCGAAAGGAATGGATATAGAGATGAAAAAGATACGTGTAGTCCATTATGTTAACCAGTTTTTTGCCCAGATTGGGGGTGAAGAGAAGGCCGGTACTCCTCCCCAGGTTACTGCAGGTTGTCTTGGCCCCGGGCGGTTGTTGCAACAGCTCTTGGGTGAAGAGGTTGAAATCGTAGCTACAGCCATTTGTGGGGACAATTATTTTGCCGAAAACCAGGAGGCGGCAGAAAAAGAACTCGTGGCAGCGCTGGAAAGTTATTCTCCCGATTTATTTATTGCTGGACCGGCCTTTAACGCCGGGCGTTACGGCATTGCCTGCGTCGGGATTTCTCAGGCTGTGCAGAAAGCATTTAAAATTCCGGTAGTGACAGCAATGTATAAAGAAAATCCGGCCGTGGAAACATCTACAGGTACAGGGTTATATATCGTTTCGACAGCTGATTCGGCTCGCAAGATGAAAGAAGCTATGCTCCCGCTGGCGACCCTAGCCTGGAAGTTGGTGCGTGGTGAGAAAATAGGCTTACCAGAGGAAGAAGGTTATTTGCCGCGCGGTGTTCGAGTAAATTATTTTGCTGCCGCAAGCGGGGCGGTACGTGCCACCGATATGCTGTTGCGCAAATTAGCCGGTGAGTCGTGGGTAACTGAATACAAAATGCCTGTCTTTGACCGGGTTTCTCCCAGCCCGGCTGTGGAGGATTTGAGTGGGGCAACAGTGGCACTTGTTACCTCCGGCGGGATAGTTCCCAAAGGAAACCCGGATCGGATAGCAGCTTCTAGTGCTGTTAACTTTGGCGAATACAGCATTGCCGGACTGGAAGGCCTGACCTCTGAAATGTTTGAGACAGCACACGGCGGCTATGATCCTTCCTTTGCCAACCAGGAACCAGAGCGAGTTTTGCCATTGGATGCTTTGCGCCGTTTGGAAAAAGAAGGCGTAATCGGCAAGCTGCACGCTCTTTATTATTCTACGGTAGGGAATGGAACTTCGGTAGGTAACGCCAGAGAGTTTGGCATTGAAATCAGTGCACGGCTTAAAAAAGCAGGTGTGACAGCGGTAATTCTCACCTCAACCTGAGGTACTTGCACTCGTTGCGGCGCAACGATAGCAAAAGAAATTGACCGGGCAGGAATACCGGTCGTCCATATGTGCACTATCGTTCCTGTTTCGTTAACAGTCGGTGCCAACAGGATTATACCTACAGTGGCTATCCCTCATCCTTTGGGGGACCCAGCACTTTCGCTGGAGAGAGAGAAAGAGTTAAGGCTTAAGCTGGTCAAGCGTGCTTTGACAGCTTTGCAGACCGGTGTGGATAGTCAAACTGTTTTTGAGGAGGCGAAAGTCTAAAAGAAACTAAAAGTGAAAAGTGAAAAGTGAAAAATTAAGTTCAAAGGAATTAAAAAACGATAAATTGCTCAAGACTAGTATTTCATTATGTTTTGTGCCTTGAGCGAAGCGAGAAGTGAGAAGCGAGAAATTGGAAGTTGGAAAGGTAGCCTTGAGGTAACCTAAGGTAGCCCTGGTGCCTTTCTAACCTCTAACCTCCCACCTCTCACCTCCAATTTAGTAGGGGCAATCCCTTGTGGTTGCCCGAATTGAGATGGTAAGTAATCCGGCAACGGATAGTATGTAAACGGTAAGCCGTCCGCAAGCGTAATAACTTATGCCGAGTTACTAGCCTCAAGATTGGTATTTCATTACGTTTTGTGCCTTGAGGTAAGGCCTCCGGGGGAGGGCTTACGAGTCCTGACGACAGCGATAGCCGAGTCGGGAGTCCGAGCAAAAGCGAAAGGAATGGATATAAAGGTGACCGAGGTAAAGAGAGTAGTAATCAAAAAAGCAACCTATATTTTAGCGCATACCCCTGATTTGGTACGCTATGGTTCCAAACCTGAGCGAGAACTGGAGATGGATGACAAACTGTTGCCGCTTGTGGAGAAACATTTGCGCAGTTTTGAGGATGCAGTGGCTTACCCTCCCAATCAAGTTTTCATCGGCAACCTGACTCCGCAGGAATTGGCAGAGCTTCAAGAACCCTGGCACAGCAACTTGCTAGCGTCAGCTGACAGGTTCGGGAAGTTCGGAGAGATTATGCCTCAGGATGAGTTTTATGGCTTGCTGAAAATTTGGGATCAATTTAAATTGGTCTGGCTGGAGAAAGATTTTACAGTGGCTCTCAAGATCCGTCTAGCGTCTCACCCGTTGCTTGAGGAAACAGACCTGCAAAAACTAGGAGAAGGAGTAGAGAGGGCTAAGATTGAAGAAAAAACAGCCAGTGAAAAGTCTCTGCCTCTTTTCCACCAGCAAAAGTTAGTCGGCTGCGTCCACCGGGCGCATGACCAGGATGCAACGCTTACCGCCGAGGTGATGGTAGAAAATCTCTCTACCAAGGTTACCGGAGTTCTGGCTAGCCGTCATCTGCTGGCCAGCCTAGCGGGCAGTGAAGGAGTTGATCCCTCAGAGATTGACTATTTTCTAAGTTGCTCTGAGGAAGCAGTAGGAGATCGTTATAATCGTGGCGGAGGTAATATGGCCAAGGCGATAGGGGAAGAATGTCATTGCCTAAATGCCAGCGGTTGTGACCTCAAGTCATTCTGTGCCGGAGTGGTGCTTTCCATTGTACATGGGGCGGCATTGATCAAAGCTGGTCTCTACAAAAAAATAGTAGTTGTGGGAGGTGGTTCATTCAGCAAACTGGGCATGAAGTTCCAGGGGCACTTGAAGAAAGATATGCCCATTCTAGAAGATATTCTGGGAGGAATTGCTGTTTTGCTTACGGCCGATGATGGGAGTAGCCCGGCTGTTAACCTAATTGGTTCCGGGAAACATGATATCAGCGCTGGGGCAACAGCACAGGAGATTTATAGAGTCCTCTTGATTGAACCGCTGGAACGGTTGCAAAAAAAGATAAAAGATGTTGATAAGTATGCTGTTGAGCTACACAATCCGGAAGTGACGGTGCCTATGGGAAGCGGCAATGTTCCGCTGGTCAATTACCGGACGATTGCGGCGATGGCAGCGATGCGAGGTGAAATAGAAAAGAAGGAATTAAAAGACTTTGTCGCCTCCCGGGGCATGGTTGGTTTTTCGCCGACACAGGGACATATTGCTTCGGCAGTGCCTTTTTTGGGGCATGCTCTCAAGATGATTACGGATGGTGAGATTAACAACACTTTTTTTGCGGCCAAGGGAAGTCTTTTCCTAGGTAGGATGACGCATTTAGCAGACGGAGTTTCCTTTTTGCTGGAAAAAAACCCCGGAACCAGTGACTAAGTGACTAAGTGACTAAGTGACTCAGTAAGTCAGTAAGGAACGAGTAGGGGCGAATGGCATTCTCCCTAAGTAAGTCAGTAGGTTAGCAAGGGAACTCTGTGTGCTTGACTAGGCGAATAAGGCGTTATAACAAGATAGGAGGAAAAAGAATGTTGCAAGGCAAAAAGATAATTGCCTTCGGCGAGCGTGATGGTATTCAGGGACCAGTTATAACTGAATGTCTGCAAGCTGCCGGGGCAGAAATTGTTTACGAAGTTACCGAGTGTTTTGTCTGAACTGCTGCCGGAGCCATGGACCT
>CAZLTH010000099.1:0-6478 GCA_964562355.1 uncultured Syntrophomonadaceae bacterium
AAAGCCAGATAACGAAGCCAAGATGGAATCTGAGTGCAACATTTTAACCCAAAAGCAAAAATCAAAAAATTAAGTTTGATTTTTGCTATGAAGCTTCTCGTAAGGCAATTTTATCTAATAATAAGCTAATTTCTACTTAATATTAGCTATTTTCAATATGGTTTATATTGGAGGTGAAAAAAGTCCTCACCAGAGGACCTATAAACAAAGGATTTGGAGTTTTCGAAAATACTATGCCGGAAGGAGTGGTGCAATGCTGTGCAGATGAAATTAAGTGTTTCTTCCAAAGTTGGTATAGCCGCAATATTGAGGATATGAGGATATGAGGATATACCCAAGACAGGTAAAGTGTTGTTTTGTTCCGTTTCACCTATCTTGTTGCTGGCTATGCGAAAGGCTAATTGTAAACAATGAGGGAGGTGAAACGACATAAGAAGAGAAGCAGGAAACCGAAACATTCCGTACAAACACGCACGAAGTGTGCAGTGGGTACGCAAAATGTTGGATTTTCGTTAAAATGTAACATGATGCATATAGTATCCACCTTGAAAACCCACTTTTCCTCAGACAATGGGGACAAACAATTTTTAAAGGAGGTTTTTACCATGGAACTCAAACAGAAAGGTCAAGAGGCACAGCTTGGAGGGATCAAGCAGTTTATGGTTACACTGAAGTGGACTACGGCTATCGACTTTGATCTTGCGACTGCTTATGAAACCAAGGAAGGTCGGACAGGACTTGTTTACTTCGGAGAAATGGGCAATCTAAACGAATTTCCGTTTATGCAATTAAGCGGTGATGAGGGCGTGGGTGACACAGGTGGGGATAACCAGGAAGAAATGCGTGTTATGAAAATAGATGATATGAAATACATCTGGATTCTTTGCTGGGATTATGGTGCTGTTCAGGGGGGAACCCCCGCTCGTTTTGCAGGGAGCGATGTTGCCGTGTCTGTGGCGGATGATTCAGGCATCAGTCATGACGTTATGCTTGATACTGGAGATGTCGGAAACGTATGCGTGGTTGCCACTATCGACAACTCAGGCATGATGGGTGCCAAGTTTATTAACACTAGCAAAGCCGGAACTCTCAAGGGGCTGAAAAATCTGGACCAGTTAATGCGAATCGTTCAAAGTTAAAAGGAGGTATAACAATGCAAGATTACATGACAAGACCTCTCGCCGAACTTGCCGACGCTGTTCTCGCTGATGGCATAATTGATGCTGATGAAGTGGCCAAAATTCGAGAACGCATTTACGAGGATGGCGTAATTGATCGCAAAGAGGCCGATTTTCTCTTTGCGCTCAACGATGGCGCATCCGGCAGGGAAAACGACCCATCTTGGAAGTCTCTGTTTGTCGAAGCCATCACGGATCACGTCTTGAAAGACGAAGTATCACCAGACGCTCTTGACGAAGACGAGGCCAAATATCTCGTTGAGAAGATAGAAGCCGATGAAAAGGTAGATGATGTCGAACTGGAACTACTGCTCAATATCACCGATAAGGCAAAGGAATACCCTGCCTTATTCAACACATTCGTTCTTAATTCGCTGAAGAAGGCTGTGATTGCTGATGGTATAGTCGATGCCAGCGAAGTCAGGATGATGAAAAAAGTGGTTTATGGTGCTGGCAGTGGTGCTGGTGAGGGCGTTGATCGGGCCGAAGCCGACATGTTGTTTGATATCAACGATGCTACAACAGACAATGAAGGGCATGATTCTTCCTGGAAGGAATTCTTTGTCGAGGCTATCGCAAAGCATGTGCTGGAGGACGAGGTGTCGCCGGGTGAAATCGATGAAGCCGAGGGCGAATGGTTGATTTCCCGAATCGAAGGAGACGACCAATATGATGAGAACGAAAAGGCGCTTCTTGCACACATCAAAGTAAATGCAAAAGGAATCGTCGGAAAACTGAAGTTCAAAATTGAGATGTTCGGCAAGTGAAACCAAATCTCTGGCTGATTTTCGTTAAAAGGATATGTTTTAGCGGAGCAACCGGGTAAGGTTTTGCCATATAGTGGGTGGGATTTGTCTGGTTTTGTTGGATGTTACTTGGAGGAAACAATCGGAGGTTTTGCGTGTTAAAATGGCTCAAACACCGCATATTCACCGGTGTTTGAGCCATTTTCAATTAGTACGTTTCAAAACTAATTTCTCAGCTTGGGGTTCAATAGACAGACAAGACGAAAGGAGAGTATATATGGGATTTTGGGACAACCTCAAAGATAAGGCAACGCAGTTGAATGAGGACCTTAAAATAAAGGTGGGACAGTTTAAAAATGCGAGTTTCGCAGATGCGTCAATGGCGATGTGCGCACTAGTCGCTGCTGCAGACGGCACTATCGATTCCTCCGAGCGCCAGAAGACTGCTGCTTTCATCATGAACAATGATACCTTGAAAGTGTTTGACACCTCGGAGTTGCAGGCGAAGTTCAACTATTATTGCGATAAGCTCCAGTCGGATTACGACTTTGGCAAGATCGAAGCCATCCAGAGTATCAGCAAGCTCAAGAAGAAAGCAGATCAGGCACGTGCTGTCATCCAGATAGGTATCATCATTGGCGGTGCAGATGGCAACTTCGATGACGACGAAAAGGTTGCTGTCCGTGAGGCGTGTTTTGCAGCGGGAATTAGCCCGAACGAATTCGACTTATAATACTTGCAGGAGGGAAAAGATTATGGAGCTCAAGCAGAAAGGTGCCAGTGCAATAATCGGGAATTTCAAACAATTGAAGGTTTCATTAATTTGGACTTCGTCTGTTGATTTAGATTTGATGGCTTTTTACAAGACTAAAGACGGCAGGGTTGGCGGAGTGTATTCTGACAACTATGCAGGCGGTTCTCTAGGCGATCTTAATAGGTTTCCGTTCCTCCAGCTTTCCGGTGATGCGGGTGTTGGTGCTACTGGTGGGGATAATCGGGAAGAAATGAGCATTGTCAAGTTAGACGATTTTGAGGAACTGCATATCGTTGCCGTAAACTTTACGGAAGCATCTTCTGGTTCCAGTAAAGTTTTTGCTGATTATGATGCTAGGGTTGAAGTGATTACTGACAGAGGGGACAGCCATACCGTTGCTCTGGATTCCAGACAGTCGGGGTCCGTGGCAGTGCTTTGTAAGTTTACGAGCGGTTTTATGGGTACTTCCCTTGTAAATAACAGCGACGTGATGAGTTTTGATAACTTTAAGTCTACCGTACCGGGTGCTTCGGCTATTAAACTTGCATCTAAAATAGTTCTGAGGCAGAAGGGAGAAAAGGTCGGCTTGTCTAGTAATGATTTCCAGGCGACCATTAGGTGGAAAGCTGCAGTTGATCTTGATCTCCACTGTTTTTACCAGTTAAAAGATGCGGCGCCTGCGCCTGCCACGGGCGTGTTAAATAAAGTCTTCGGTAGGGACCGTTCCGGTGAAGGACATGTGTATTTCTCCAAGCGTGGCAGCAAGGATCGTTCCCCTTGGATCTACCTTGATCAGGATGCTGGGATTGGTGATGTAGGCGGTGACAATGAAGAGAATATCTACTTCACCAAAGTGAATCACATTGAGCATGCGCTGATCGTTGCGAATATTTATAACAAGGCAAATGCTAACTTTGCCAGCTATGGTAGTACGGTGCTTGTACGAGGTGGTGGGCGCGAGATAGAGGTGCCGCTGATTGAACGCAAACCAGGTAGTTGGTGCGTGATTGCCCGGCTTGATAATAGTGGCGGAACACCACAACTCATCAACGTCAATAAGACTCAGCGAGACAAGCCGGCGATTAGTCAGTTTGTATAGGATTAAACAGGAATTTAAAAAAAGGTGGGACTGACGTAGTGTTTATATTATTTTGGGGAGTAGTTTTTGTAGTTAGCCTGTTTGTGCTGATCAAATCTGCCGATTACTTTACTGACGCCAGCGAAAAAGTAGGTTTTTCCTTGGGGTTGCCTCGTTTTGTTATTGGTGTTACCATTGTCTCAATTGGCACCTCCCTGCCCGAACTTGTAACGGGCGTACTTGCTGTTCTTGATGGTGCCTCGGAGATAGTGCCTGCAAATGTTGTCGGTTCAAATATAGACAACGTTTTGCTGGTACTTGGGGTTGCGATTGTCATTGGTGGAAAAATGAACTTTGATTTTCGAGTCTCTAGGGTCGACTTATTGTTTTTTCTTGCTTCGGCCCTTTTGTGGGGGGCCACCGTGTGGGACGGGGTGTTTATCTTGTCGGAAGCTGTGTTGTGCCTGACAGTCATGCTGGCTTACCTAGTATATATTGCTCTGCAGGCAAGGAAAGACTCGGCTACGACTGGGAACGACATACTGGTGGGGTTTGATTGGAAAAGTTTTGGTTCGCTTGTGGTTAGTGCTGTGTTTCTTTTTCTTGGTGGCAAATATACGGTTGATGCCATTATTGAGCTAGCCAATGCACTGGATATAGGAAAAGAAGTAATAGCAATTACAGCGGTGGCTTTGGGGACTTCATTACCGGAGGTGGCGGCAGCGGTCTTTGCAGTAAGGAAAAATATGCCGGAAATGGTCATAGGCAATGTCCTTGGATCAACTGTTTTCAACGCACTGGCAGTAATGGGTGTCCCGGCTTTAATCACTGTCCTAGTTGTACCGTCGATTGTTCTGATTTTTGGTTTGCCGATGATGTTGGCCTCAACATCACTTTGCATATTTATTGTAGTTCGACGCAAAAAAGTTGCTCGGTGGCAGGGGGCGTTGATGTTGGCTGGCTATATTGCCTTTATGGTGGGAATGGTAATCTTGGAGGTCGTGTAGACAGATTTGTTTAGTTGATAACGGCGACTAGAGTTTTTTTGGTCGCCGTTCTTCTTGATTTTGTGGTAGGGTAATAAGGACAGATGTCATCCTAAAAAAGAGCCGGAAAATTAAGAAAGGAAAATTTATCTTAGAAAATAATTTTTGTGTCTTGACAAGCGGAGACATTATAGCCCTGAGCGACCGCAGGGAGTTGAACAAGTTGGACGAGGGGTTGGAAGTTAGATGAGGCAGGATAGTGCGCCTTTGTTACAGGCGCTGAGGCAATATTGTCGGCAGGGGAAGGTTCGCTATCATGTGCCGGCTCATCTGGGTCGTCCTTTGCCGGGTTGGGACGAGTTTGCCCGGGAAGATCTTTTTGCTCTGGATCTGACAGAGTTGCCCGGGCTGGATGACTTGCATTGTCCGACAGGTATTTTAAAGGAAAGTGAAACTTTAGCAGCGGAGTTTTTTGGTAGTCGGCGTACTTTTTTTCTGGTTAACGGTGTTACGGGAGGAGTTCTGGCGAGCCATCTTTATTTTGGTGGCAAGGGTAAAAAAATTCTGCTTCCTCGCAATGCCCACAAGAGTCATTATCATGGATTGATTCTGGCAGGTTCTTCTCCACACTATTTACCAGTTGTGCATGAAGAGGGGATTGCGGTTAATGTTACTGTTAAAGCTGTTGAAGAAGGGTTGCTTTCTCATCCTGAATCAGCAGCTGTTTTTATAACCTCTCCCGGGTATCATGGGGCTTGTGCCGATTTGCGCCGGATAAGGAAATTAACCCAGCACCAAAAAGTGCCCCTAGTGGTGGATGAGGCGCACGGTACGCATCTTTTTTTAAGCCCAGAACTTCCCATGTCAGCCAGTGAGGTAAGAGCTGACCTGTGGTTGCAGAGCACTCACAAAACAGGAGGATCTTTGACTCAGGGGGGCATGATGCATGTAGGTGGAGAAGAGATTGATATTTCTCGCTTAGCTTTTATGTTGAATATGATTCAAACTACTAGCCCTTCTTATCTCATAATGGCTTCTCTTGATTTTGCTCGCAGAAGTTTATATCTGACAGGCAGAGAAAGGGTAGAGATGGTCATTGGCATGGTACGTCAAATGTGCCATGAATTGAGCTCTTGCCCGGGGATCGCCTTTTTGAATTTTGCCGAGTTTCAGATGGATCCTTTGCGACTGACCCTCAAAACAACCCCCTTAGGGGTGAGAGGGGATATGTTGCAGGAACTCCTTGGAGAGGTGGGAGTGGAGGCTGAACTGGCGGATGAGCATCATCTTCTTTTTATTTTTTCTCTTTATCACCGGCAGGAGGAAATATTGTTTTTAAAGGAAAACTTGTTAAAAGTACAAGAAAAGTTGTTGGCGAAAAAAGAAGCAGCAGAAAAAGAAAAACCTTTTTTTGCTGCTTCTTTTCCCTTTCCACAAGTAGTCCTCTCTCCTAGGGAGGCCATGGAGCGGAAAAGTTGCTCCTTACTATTGGAAAAAGTAAAAGGGCGGATAGCGGCGGAAATGGTTACGCCCTATCCCCCGGGAATACCTCTCTTGGTGCCGGGAGAAATGATTACAGCGGAAACAATGGAGGTTTTGCAATATTTGCAGGATACAAAGAAGCATTGCCAAGTTGCAGACCCTACTTTCAGAACGTTGCAGGTTTTGGTAGAATAGGGTAGAATGGAAATGGTTGAGTTAGTGGCTGAGTGACTGAGTGGCTGAGTGACTGAGTG
>CAZLTH010000100.1:0-6432 GCA_964562355.1 uncultured Syntrophomonadaceae bacterium
AATAAAAATAAGGTGCAAACTTTGCGGCTATATCCTCTCGTAGTTGCGGATTGTTGCCACAATCTAAATTATTAAAGATAGCGTACTGCGTAACAAAACTATGTATTAGCGCCCAATCGAAAACTAAATCGTGCTCCTGCCGCATATGGCAAGCCAAGTAATCTTTAGTTCCGCCGCCCACTAAAAAAAGATTTTGTAGATTATACGCTGTTACCTTTGGATTTACATAAGTTGACATTGTTTGTGCTAAATCCTGGTAATGCTGGTGTATTTCTACCGCTTCTGGATGTGCTTCTATTGCTCCCGGTTCGCCGAGCGTCCCAAGCAACGCCATCGTACCGCCAACAACCAGACCTATAAGCCCGGCACCGATCAAAAAAGGTAAAATTGCTATAATGATGGTCTTCAACACTAACAAGATTAACGCTACAGCTTTTATAGCCAGAAATTTTAGAGCAAGTTTAGAGGCTGCTTTTGCAGCCAATTTAGCCGCACTTTTAATTACCGCTTTTGCAACTTTTTTAGTAGCACGTTTAGTAGCACTCTTAGTCATAGCTTTAGCTTTATTTCCGACTTTACCTATTTTGTTTTTCAAATTCTGTTCTGCTTGATCAGACAAATTAATCACCCCCACTTATAAATTTTGAAAAGCGTTGGTATCAAACTCGACTGCATTTGATGTCATATTAATTACTTCCGGCTCTGTTTTAGGCGACAGAGCCAAGTTGTTTAGTTTATTTTCAATCGTATCTAGCTTTGCACCTATCGACAAACCTAAATCAATATACTCTCTTATCTTTGCGCTCCGTTCACCGCTTGGCAGCTGCCAGATAGGATGTCCCTCTGGCAGCCGGATAGTCAACCTTGGCATCTTATCACCCCTTTTTAACTTGCTGGTAACTTGCATAGCGGATAGTATCTTTTACCAAAACGCTGCTATACCAGCTTAAATCTAACTTGCAACTTGCAGAAATCCTCTAACATTCGCCCATTGTGGATCGGGTATAACACTAGTAATAGGGTACACTCGCTGTAACTCCGGTAACATTATAGCACCACCGCCAGCCAAATAAACAATCCTCAAACTGGCCATCTGGTTAGCCATAAAATTCTGCACCTGATCTATAATACTTTGTGTGACTGCTTGTTTTGCCTTCTGGATTTCCAACCCGAAATCTAGCAGTTTACCATAATGGTAAATCTTACCCTCTGTTATTAACGTTTTTGCTGCATTTTGTATCAGAGGAACGCCTGTTCGCTTCTGAAACGCTTGCCTAATTATTTCCTGTAAGTTAAAAACACCAATTTCAAAACTAGTGCACAGGCTACCCACTGGTCGCACCTGACCATTGACAATTTCGGCTGTTACCAGATCGGTAGTTTTAAATCCAACATCCACCAGCAAAACCTTACCTTCTCTAGGCAAATCTGGTGCTACCATTAAAGCCCCTGCACCCTGGGGGTAAACAATCACGTTCTCAAACTGTACGTAGCCAAAATGTTTGTTGTCAATACCAACGCTTGCCTCGATGCTTCTCAGACACTCTTCCAAATCCTGTTTCTGGCTACGAAAATATGTCACCGGTAAACCTACTACTACGGTTGCCCTCGGTTGCATTTCTAAGGCCGTGCTCGCCGTCATAATCAAAACGTTATGGTTTTCGTGCAGATGTTTTTTTGCATCCAGAGTAAAAGTCTGCTCTCTACCCTCACGCTCGGCTAACTCACCTACGAAATAACTCTTAGTGTCTAATCCTGGATAACGAATATCAGTTTTATACTCTTTATTTTCTATCTCTAGTGCTTGCTCACGATATGGTGCTACCACCGAGGGGATAATTACTCGCCCTTCCGAAGTCATTGCCTTTGTGTGGGAATAACCCACGTCAATAGCTATTTTCTGCATATTACTCACGCTCCTCTTGTAGTTTTAAAATTTTCACGCATTGCCATTATCGACAAATTAAACCTCAGCAACCAATGATAGACGGCTCCATTGCTAACCCCTAAAGCCTCAGAAATCTCTCGAACTGTCATATACTTATCCACATACATTTCCCTCAAAATTTCCTCGACAGGTCTGCCGAATTCCAATTCAACCGCCTTCATTTTCTTGGTTTTTCGCATTTTTTTTTCACCCCCTTAATAACTATAAACTCACTCATAAGCACACACAATCCAACTACAACCGCTAACGCAACAAGAAACAATATCATGTAAACAACAACTCCTCTTTAATTTTTTGGTAGGCTTCCTGGACACGCTTAAACTTCTTAGCGTCACCGCCTACATCTGGATGGTATTTTTTTACCAGCTTGCGGTAGGCATTCTTGATTTCTTCTTCACCGGCAGTAATATTTACCCCTAATATACGGTAACTCTCCTCATAAAAGTCCTCTTCGCCGTAAGTGTAAGTGTTTGAGGTATTTTCATAAAAGTTATTTCTTTTATTTTTTTGATACCGTACAAACTCGCACCCGAAAAAAAATACGAAGAAGATAACCATAAAAATACTGAAATATATTGTAAACTTATCAATCATAACTTGGTTGAGATAGAATCCATTTACAGTTTCGCTAAATTGCGTAAACGCTCTTATCACACCATGTCCCGATCCTGCTAGGCGGTATAACGTCTCTACTGCTGTCTGCTCCAAGTGTAGCAACGCTAACGTAATTGCCAAGCAGAACGAGAGCAACTTGGCAAACGCTCCACGCATGAAACAAGCAAAAATGAGTGTGATAAATATAAATATCCCCACCAGAACAGCCAAGCCGATGCCGATATACTCAGCCAGTCGTATCATTTGATTAACATCAGATATCATTCCATGCATCATACCCTCAAGATTGTCTGCCATCCGTTCGAACTCTCTTAACTCCCGCATCCTAATCACCCCTTTCACAGTTTATTTTTAAATAAAACAAAGGATCTTCTCATATGCTTCCTGTATCTCCTTAAACTTCTCAGCGTCACCGCCTCTATCCGGGTGGTATTTTTTAACCAACCGGCGGTACGCTTTCTTGATCTCATCTTTACTTGCATCCATTCGTAGCCCAAGAGTTTCATAGTATTTTTGCCTACTGTTTTTATTTTGCTGGTTAGTTTGTCGTTGCCTGTTGTTTGTGTTTTGCCTGTTCTGTTGACCACTATTTTGTCGTTGTTGTCTCTGCTGTTTCTGTCTCTCTCTATTATATCGCTGCCTTCTAGCCTCTTGCCGACTATTTTCTCGTTGCTGCTTGAGCCAGTCATCGTTCCAGGCTTTTGGACGATAGAAAGTTATATCCTGGAAAAAGACAATGTAGGCACATACAAGTAAACAAACAAGGAAAACTTCAGGAGATAGAATTTCTAGTGCTGGTGTTATGAACAATCTTATTCGAGCTAATCCTTCTCCTATATAGCTCAAAGTTGTTTCATGTAATCGATGATAGATACGCCAATACGTAGGGCTATTTTCGATTGGTATCAAATAAAGATGGAGCGTCCGCATAGCCCAAGGCAGAAACGCCCAGACAGTGAGAGTAAAAATACTAAACCGAATATATTTAGCTGGCGTGATACGCAAAAATATCAGCAAAACTAAGAGTCCAACAAAATACTCAGCATGTAGAAATACAAAATCTGCCATTGCGTGATATGTCTCTATTAAAAATAAGATAAAATCTCGCATCATCATTTTGCTGTCAACTCCTTCTTCCACTCCTGAATTTTGTCACGCCTTTTCGCAATATCCGGATGCGTACTACCCATTATCTCCCAGAAACTAAGCTCTTTATAATCCGGAGGAATATAACTTTTCAGGAACGACAGCATTTCATTTGCTAGTCCGATATCGCATGCAAACCGATCTGCCCTATATTCAGAATGTCGGCAAAAGATTAGCTGGAACCGTGTTAGTGTCCACCCGAACAGGACTAGGACTAACTCCTGTGCTTTTTCGCCCAATCCGGTTTTTTCCGAATCAATCATTGAGAAGCACACACCGGTGATAAGTCCGATTATATGTATACAAAGCTGCAATGGCCAGAACGCACCCCAAGCGATTGTGAGCCAGATAGGGTCTTTAGCGACGAGATGTCCCATCTCGTGCGCCATCACACCCATAACGGCATTATTTTTCTGATAATAGAGGAATGCTGTTGTGAAAACAATCGTATTATCACCGATGGCATAAGCATTCTGGTTATCTGCTCCCGCTTCGATAAGAACAATTTCAGGTGGTGTTTTTCTGCCTATACGCTCACTAACAACCTTTGCCAGCGGGAGTAAGCGTCTTTTTTCGCTGTCCTCCATTGGTCTAGTCTCTCCTATATCTCTCAGAATTTTTTTCTCCCCCCATGGCGAGCAAGCTAAGCAGATGCAGAGCAACACAAAAGTACCACCTGCTCTCACGCACCCGAACAAGATCGCTGATGCATACCAAGATAACGCTGTGAAAAATACTGCTTGAAACATTTTGCTCACCTTCCTTCTTTTTTCTCCCTCTACTTATTACTATGTTTTTTTAGCGAAAAATGAACATTGTTTAAAAAAAATATTTAATTTTTTTATTATACTTCCTGAAAAAGAAAAAAACAGTGGTTCTCATCCTATATATTATATCATTTCTGGAAAATAAAATCAATATTTTTAATAAAAAATTTAAACTAATATAAAAAGCTTGCCTTTTAAAATTCTGTATATTATACTAAAAGGAAAAATGAGAAAGGAGTAAAAAAATGATTCCTAAAAAATGTGAGGCGGTGGGAAAACGAATTAGAGTAGCAAGAAAAGCAAAAAAAATGAGCTTAGAAAAGTTTGGTAAAAAAATAGGTGTATCCATCGTAACAGCACACCGCTACGAGACCGGCGAACGACAACCGAAATATAATAGGCTGTTTGAGATTGCAGAGATTTTAGATGTGAGTATGAGTTATCTTTTTGATTATCCAGAGAAAAAAACTCTGGACGTGACCGGACTAACTGACCTGGAAGTTCAGGTACTCCGGGATTTAGTGAGTATGGTGCGAGAGAGAAAAGTGGAAGGCAACGGGGTAGCGGAGCAAACCGAACAGGAGAATGTACATCCGTTAGAGGAACAAACCAAAAAAGAAAAAGAATAAGAAAGGGGCGAAAAAATGGCGGGTTACATCCAAAAAAGAGGAGAGAACGTTTGGCAGTTGGTGGTCACGAAGGGTAGAGATAGCACTGGGAAAAAACGGAGATTTTCAAAAACTGTGAAGTGTGGCGAACGCCAAGCAAAAAAAGAGCTAGCGTTATTTGTGGCTGAGGTTGAGCAAAAACAGCTCCTAAATCTAGAGAACATCACTCTTGCGGATTTCGTTGAAAAGTGGGTCCGTGATTACGCCGAGCCGCACCTCACCACAAGAGGACTCCAACGTTATAAAGAATTATTAGATCGTATCCTCCAAGCAATGGGACATTTAAAACTGACAGAAATCACCCCCTTACATATAGCGGAATTTTACAGCAATCTCCGTGAAGACGGTGTAAGAAAAGACAATAAGCCGGGTGGACTGTCGCAGGAGACTATCAAGCATCATCACACCGTACTTAAAAAAGTTCTAAATGACGCAGTGAAATGGGATTTGCTCGTGGCAAATCCTGTATTAAAAATTCAAACACCAAAAGTAGAAAAAAAAGAGGCTAAGTTTTATGATGAAGAACAGATGGCTCAACTATTGCTTGCTTTAGAAGATGAAGAGATACAATTTCGTGTGCTGGTAAAGCTATATATTTCCACTGGTTGTCGCCGTGCTGAAGTGGTTGCTTTCCAGTGGGACGATATAGATTTTAACAACAACGAAATTAAAATCGAGAGAGCACTTTCCTACACCCGAGGAGGACAACAAATAAAAGTTACAAAAACAGAAAAATCCCGCAAAATAGCATTACCTGAAAGTACAATTAAATTACTTAAAGAATATAGACAACACCAGAACAAAAAACGTCTTAAAAAAGGGTTAGGCAAAACTCAGTGGTTATTTACAGGGAGAGGAGGAGAATTAATTTTTCTAGATACTGCTGGGAAACAATTTAGCCGGTTTGTTAAAAAACATTCTCTCGCTCCTATTACACTGCAGGGATTACGTCATACACACGGGACGCATTTATTAGCTAAGGGTATCGATGTCCGAACTGTGGCAAACAGATTAGGGCATAGCGAAACCTCAACTACACTAGACGTTTATACTCATGCCTTAAAAAGTGCGGATAAAGCCGCCGCGAACGTGATAGATCAAATGTTTATAAAAAGCAAAAATTTAAACAAAAAGTAGTCGAAAATATGCCTCTGCTGTCCGTTTTGCTGTCCGCCTCTGCTGTCCGTTTGATGTCCAACATATCAAAAACAACCCTAAAATACCCTAAAAATACCCAAAACCAAGACAATATTTACCAAATGCGGGCATAAAGAAAAAGCCTTCAAAC
>CAZLTH010000101.1:0-6383 GCA_964562355.1 uncultured Syntrophomonadaceae bacterium
ACAACCACAGGACCGTCTTCGGTTGGGATAATAACTCCCTTTTCCTGCATTTTAAGTGGGATTATTTGAGAGTTAAACATCACACTCTCAGGCAACCGGATAGGATTATTTATATATTCCTTCTCTCTCTCAACAGCTAATACCAGCTGGTTATCGATCATCCGGACTTCAGCATCTAGATATACTCTTTCTTCTTCCCAACCCTCGCTTCCTCCTTCTGCAATTAGTGCCATCCTTGGTACCACAGAAAAAAACATTGCCAAAACCACTAAGATTACTGCTATCTTTTTCACCTTAAAACCCTCCTCTTTTGCTTTTTGATGCAACGTTTGCTCAAAACTTTTTTAGCCCAAGCAACTACAGAGCTCGCCACCTTCCCCACTTATAATTGGCTAAAAATTATTATTTAACCAACGATTGCTATTATCTCCTAAATTTTACCCCCCCAGAAAAAGTCAAGTTAAATTTTCTTAAAATCTGCAACCTAAATGTAATATTTTAGGTAATTATGTGATTAGACTTTGATTCAAACGAAAGAAAAAGTCAAGAGACTACTTTTCGGTAAAAACGTTAAACAAAGCGTCCCTGCGCCAATAGCGAGTGATAGAAGAAATACTAAAGCAACATGAAGGCATAAACGGGGTCAGCCCTTGACAAGGGACACATATGTCCAATGTCAAGGGCTGACCCCGACTTACACGACGAAATAAAAAATTTACACCCGCCAGAATTTCACGACGGCTACGAAAGTTATGCGCCAGAATAATACAGCTGCCGGTTTTCTTATCCTTACTGGTATATTCATGATATTTTTGCAGGAACAAACTTGGCTCTGCCAAGCGAAAGCGATAAATACTCTGCTTCACATCTCCGACCATGAACCTGTTACCCTTACCTTCTTCCTGTTGCGAAACCAACTGCAAAATAGCTTCCTGCACCATACTGGTGTCTTGATATTCGTCTGTCAGCACTTCACGAAAACGTTGTTGGTAATCAAGCGCTGCCTCGGAGGGCAACAATCTTTCCGGTAAGGAATCAGGTATGCTTAGTATCTGCAGGGCATAATGTTCCAGATCGGCAAAGTCCAGCAACCCTTTTTCCTTTTTAACTTTTTTATACTTTCTAGAAAAAGCATTAACAATCTCCACCAGGGTAGCCATAAGTGGCTCTAATAAACGAACTTCTTCTGTCATTTCTTCCAAAGAACGTGCAAAAAGAGTTCCCTTCAGCTCGTTAAATGACTTTTTAGCAGTATCGCGCAATTTTTTTACTTTCTCTATCAAGGCCGGGTTAAACAGATCTTTCTTACAAGCTGGCAATCTGGCAAAAACAACACTTGAAATAACAGCCTGAAAATCCTGCCAGGGACCTGTTGCCGCCTTTTTTATCTCCAGCAACATTTCTACCTCTGAGTCCAGGTTAGACAAATAAGGCTCCGGGCCTGCCGGTGAAGCAGCCAATTCTTTAGCTTGTAGCAGCTGATTTAGAATGCCGTCTATTTCCAAAGCACAATCTTCTAAAATAATTTTGAGCCAATCCGTACTCGCTAGTCCGTCCACAGATAAGGAAAAATCTGCCGCTTTCCCCGCCAGCCATTTCTCTGGCTGGGGCTGGCTGCGAGAAAAATTATAAAGACGATGTACCAATTCTTGTACAGCTTCATCTCCTTGCTGTCTGCTATAAGTATCTAGCATTCGGTAAAACGGACTTCCCGCTTTCTCTTGTTCGTAATATTCTTCCAGCACTTCTTCCAGAACTTCCTGGCGCAATAAAACCCCTTCCGTATCATCCAAAATACGTCCAGACGGATCTAAATCCCTCAAATAATAATATTTTTGCAAGATTTCCCGGCAAAAAGAATGCAGTGTAGTTATCGCTGCCCGGTTTAATAAAAGCACCTGACGGCGCAAGTGAGTAGAATGAGGCTTGTTTTTGATCTCTTCCTCTAAAGCCTTGCTGATACGCTGGCGCATTTCAGCCGCAGCAGCATTAGTAAAAGTAACTACTAGGATTTTGTCAATTTCCAAGGGGTTATCCTTGGCCAGAATTTGTTTAATAACACGCCCTACTAAAACACGTGTTTTCCCCGACCCTGCCCCGGCAGCTACTAAAATATTTTCGCCCGACCTGCTGACAGCTTCCTGTTGCTGTTCAGTCCAGTTTGACATTGTCGTCACTCCCTCCATTTTAGAGGTTAGAAGTGAGAAGTTGGAAGTTAGAAAAGTAACTCAGGAAGCTACCCAAAGGTAAACCAAGCTACTCTCTGGTGTTTATCCCACCCTCCTCCAACCTCAAATTTGGGAGGGGGCTAGGGGGGAGGGAGGAGGCATCTCATTCCTCATTTTCTAGTCTCTAAGACAATCCGCTTTCTTCCAGCAGCGCAAAAATCCTCTCATCATCCTGCTGCTGCAAAAAACGATAGGTTTCTTCTTCCACCAGCGGATCAAACTGGCAGACAGGTTTATAGCGGCAGTAGGTACAGGCTGTTTTTTTGCCCAGGCGATAAGGTTTAATCTCTGTTTCGCCAGCAGTTATGGCGGCAGCACTCTCTCGAACAATTTTTATCACCTGTTGGCGGAGTAGGGAAAACTGGTATGCAGCCAGAGTTTTACTTCCCTTCCCCAGCTGCCCATCTTTTTTTATACTTACCGGCACAATCTTAGAGCCTCCTTGCTCCAGTTCTGTATCCATACAACGCACTATTTCCATATTGGCCAGAACCCTGCCTTTCATCTTGTATTCCTGCTGCATTTTCACGGCCGCTTCCTCCGGCAAGAGAGGATTTTCTGCATTGATAACAGGTGAGTGAACACGGAAGTAAAGGGTGCCGGCAGGAAAAGCCTCTTCTCCCAACCAGCTTAAAGCCCCTCTTAAAGCTACCTCTAGGTAAACAAGTAACTGCAAAGAAAGCCCATAGTATACTTCACTTATTTTTAAATCAGCTGCCCCTGACTTATAATCTATTATACGCAAATAATATTTTTCATCTTCTCCCCGTACTGCATCCAAGCGATCTATACGTCCGATCAGTTCAACCTGGCAGCCATTAGCCAAGGAAAAAGTAAGTGCCGGCAAGGTCTTTCCTGCCCCAAAAGCAATCTCCAACCCGACAGGTTTAAAAAGACTGGCACGAGCATGTTCACATAAAAAACGAGTCGCCTGCGTAACGGTACTTTTAAGTTTTTCTCCCAAATAGCGGTAACGACTGGAACTGAGCAATATCTCTTTTTGCAAAAGGGGAATTAGTCGCTCCACTGTTTCTTCTGCCAGTACGGAGATTTCTACCGGAGAGACATCTCCCCAGTCAAGCTCTTTTTCCTGCATGGTTTGAGTTATATTATATAAAGCAGTATGAAAAAACCGCCCAATATCAGGAGATGCCAGAGAAAAGACAGCACGTTCTTTTAAACGCAACCCATAACCGGCAAACTGGGCAAAGGGACAGGCCTGAAACTTTTCCAGACGGGAAACACTTAGTCTTAAATAATTACCATAAAGCTTGCGCCCGGTTGACTCTTTTAAAGGTTCTTCCAGATTGCGATAAAAAACCCTCGCTAAAAGCCGCTGCCCCTGTTCCTGCCAGGCAGGACGGTCGGCATACCAATTATAGATATCCCACCAGAGAGGGTTTATTTTAACTCCTTTTTCCCAAAGGCCCAACTGGACTGCCAAGTCGGAAAGAGTACGCCGTGGATGAGCAAGAGAAGAAAGTATCTTTTCCTTTTCAACTTCAACGGGCACAAGCAAACTTTCCTCACGCAAAGCAGGAAAAAGCTCCTTCAAACGAGATACCAGCAGGGAAGGAATAAGCCCCTTTCCTTCTTCATCTGCCAGAGAATAACTAACCTCAAGAGAGTGAGAGGCCCGGGTTAAAGCCATATAAACAAGATACTGTTCTGCCAGAAGAGAACCCCAGCTACCGGCAGCCAGCCTGACGCCGGATTCAGAAAGACTTTCCCGTTCTTCTGCGGTAAAGATATTATCCTCCCGGGAAGAAGCAGGAAAAACTCCTTCGTTAGCTCCCAAAATAAAAGCAAACTTTACCGGCCCCGACCGGGTACGATCCGGTGTGCCTACTAGAACCTGATCCAGGGCAGGCGGCACTAGGCTCAGACGCAACGCCCCCAGCCCAGCTTCCAGAATACGACTATACAAGGCGAGAGAAATTTTTTCCTCCCCCATAATTTCTACCATTTGATCCATAAGGTCTAAAACCTTGCTGTAAACTTGCAAGTGTTCTTGCGCCCGGGTTACATCGCCTCTTTCTAGGTCTTTTTCTCGCCAAGCTTCCAGGCGGGAAACCACTTTTATATCCAGCAGTAACTCATAAAGAGCTGTTGTTTTCTGTTTTACATCCGGGGCAGCTCGCATCTTTTCCTGAAAAAGCAGCAGTGACTCCCTGATAATATCCCTAGTTTCATTGATTTCTTTTATATAAATTTCTGCGGCGTCTTTTAACGATGGCGAGCCTTCTTGTACAAACTCTAACGAATCCCTATCACGGTAATTCCAGGCCTCATTTTTCAGCCACTGCTCCCCCTTAATACCAAAGGAGAGACAGTAATTTTCTAAGCGATATATTCTTTCTCGCCATTTCTCCTCCTCGTATTCCTCGTCCACCGTCCCTCGTTCCTCTCCCGAACTTGCTCGACACCTCCCAGATATCTTATCCCCATACGCCCCACTCCGTCCAACCTCCAACCTCCCACTTCCAACCTCCAAATCAGTACGGGCACAGCGGAAAACAGCCTCACTGCGCCAGTTGTAAATTATTACTTCCAGTGCCGAACGCAAAAACTCTATCAAAGGATGATGCAAACAGGAACGCTTCTGATCCAGGAAAAAAGGTATTTCATAATCAGTAAAAACCGTGGTTAAAATATCACGATAATCTTCTAGGTTACCTGTCATTACCAGCATATCACGCCAGCGATGTCCCCCATCCCTCACCAAAGAAATAAGTTTCCGAGAGAGAGCTTCCACCTCACTGCGACGATTAGGAGCAGCGTGAAGTGAGAGGTGGGAGGTGGGAGGTGGGAAGTTGGACGAAGGAGGGATGGGGTTTTGAGTTTTGGGTTTTGAGTTTTGAGTTATTGCTGCGGAGGAAGGCGCAGGGACGTTTTGTCTGACAGATTGGACGTCGGTCAGCGGTCGTTGGTCGTCAGTAGTTAAGGAGTGAGAAAAAGGGATGATGGGAGATGAATAATAATTTTCTTCTAAGTGGCGCAGTTCGGGGCTGGAGCTGAAACGAGAAGAATTACTTGGAGTTAAAATCTGCACTTCCACAGGCACGTTTAACATTGCCGCTTGCTGTTTGAGCTGCTGGCAGGCCAGAACTGATGGGTAAAATTGGAGATTGGAGGTGAGAGGTTGGAGGTTGGACGGGGGGGAGGACGCAGGATGGGGAGTCAAGTTTTGGGTGCTGGGAAAATCACAATCTCTATCCAAAGTAAGAGCAACTGTTACTCTGGAGCAATGTTTGAGCAAGGCTGCCAAAACAGCTATCTCCTGGGGATTGAACCCCTGGAAACTATCCGCCCATATTTCAGCTTTTGACAAATAAGCAACCTGTGACATTTTGTCTGCCAAAAAATTTAAGTAATCCTCGGCATCCAGATACTTAGCGGAAAGCTCTTCTGTCATTTTTTTGAAAATTAGAGTTAAATCGCTTATTTTTCTTTGTAAGTGAGAATTTTTCCTGCCCTTCTCATCCCTTTCCCCTTTCCCCTTTCCACCTTTACTGCCAATGTTTCTACAGAAACACGCGAGGTTTTCATCTCTTTAAAGAGTTCCACTAGGTTTTCCAGCGCTCCTGTCTCTTCACTACTATGCTTGAAAATCTGCAAATCCTGATGACAACGTGCCAAAACTTTGCGGAGCAACATAGTCTTCCCTGTATCGTCAATATAGACCCCTTTACCTCCTCCAATTTCCTGCCTGACTTTAAAGGCAAGACGGGGAAAACTTAAAACCTGGGCACGTATAATTCCTTTAATACCCGGCTGAGTCGCCAGAGCATATTCGGATTGAAAGGTAGCCTGCTCTGGCACTATATATAAGAGAGGAGGACCTTGTGGGTTTTCACCTAATTTTTGCTGTATTTCTTCCATACAAAGACATGTTTTTCCAGTACCAGCACGCCCCAAAAGCAGTCTTAACGACAATACTAACTGCTCCTTTCTTGTATTCACCAATCTCATAAATTTGCATTTCTTATTGCCTGAATTTCAACACTGCGCAACTAATCAAATATCATCTGCGTTCATCTAGAGGACTCTCCAACCCCCATTAACTGATAACTGTTAACTGTTAACTGATAAAATATAAGTTAGTGGTCTTTGACAGTATAGTTGCGTTAAAATATGATTACTTTTCCTTGCTAA
>CAZLTH010000102.1:0-3355 GCA_964562355.1 uncultured Syntrophomonadaceae bacterium
TATGAACGAAAATCCTTCGCAATATTGCACAGTTTATTTCATCACAAGCCCTTACAGGGAGAAACATCTCGAAATTACGGTTTTTATCTTGACAAGATGTCGCAAGCATGCTAGTATATTTATATAATTCAGAATATGATATTTCACATTATCTTTAGGAGGCTTGTGTAACCATGAAATTCGTTAATCGTAAAAACGAGTTGAGGACTTTGAATGATGAGTATGTGAAAGAAGGTTCTACTTTTACGGTAATTTATGGTAGGCGGAGAACAGGTAAAACTACACTGATTAAGGAATTTATTAAGGATAAAAAAGCAATTTTTTTCTTTGCAGATACTCAAAACGAAAAAATTCAGATAGCAAGATTTCAAGATCAAATAGCGAATTTTTATAATGACGATTTTATTAGAAAAATTGAGATAAACACATGGGAAGTTCTATTTGAATATATAGAAGGCAAAATAAATCCAACGAAAAAAACCATAGTAGTGATTGATGAGTTTCAATATTTAGTCAAGAGAAACAAGCATTTTTCGTCAATTTTCCAAAGAATATTCGATACTAGGTTCAAAGATAAAAACGTGATGATAATATTGTGCGGTTCTTTAATTAACATGATGTATAGAGAGACACTAGCTTATAATAGTCCACTTTATGGAAGAAGAACATCACAAATAAATTTGAAGCAGATTCCTTTTAAATATTATAAGGAGTTTTTTGGGGAAAGGACAAATAGTGATTTTGTAAAACTATATAGTATAACAGGAGGAATCCCAAAATATATAGAAGTACTTAATAAAGATGAGGATATTTTTGAAATAATAAACAATGAACTGTTAAACAAAGATAAGTTTTTATACGTTGAACCAAGATTCATATTGCAAGAAGAAGTTAGTGAGGTCTCGACATATTTTTCAATATTAGAAGCAATAGCGGCAGGTAATCGTAAACTTAGTGCGATAACAAGGAGACTAGGCGTGCAATCTCATAGTATAACAGTTTATTTGAAGCAATTATTTGAATTGGATATTATTGAGAAAATAGTGCCGGTGACAGAAACTAATCCGGGAAAAAGTAAAAAAGGATTATACTTCATAAAGGACAACTACTTTAAATTCTGGTTTAAATTTATTTTTCCGTATCAAAGTTATTTAGAAATAGAGAATAGAGAATTTGTATTAGAAAAAATAGTAACGGTATTCGATTTATATGTTTCAGAGACTTTTGAAGATATTTCAAAAGATTTATTGCTAGAGTTAAAACTTCCTTTTACAATAAAAAAACATGGGAAATGGTGGGATAAAAACACAGAAATTGATCTGGTTGCACTAGGTGAAGATGAAATATTATTTGGCGAATGCAAGTGGTCAAACAAACATATTGGGATAAGCATTTTAAAGAAACTGAAAGAAAAAGGAAAGCTAGTCAATTGGAGAAATAATACAAGAAAAGATTTTTACATTCTATTTTCAAAGTCAGGGTTTAGCAAAGAGTTAATTGAATTAGCAAGGGATGAGAGAAATATTTTTTTAATAGGGATTGATGACTTCTGAAGGTGCTATCCAGTTAATTAAATGCAATGCCACCTTCCCTCGACTTAATTAGACGACAAATCTGCACTTAAATGCGTACTGACAATCCTGACAATTTGCCTGCTGTGCTACTAATTCCCACCTGCGCAAATGCAAAAATACCACTTGCCGGAGCTGCCTGTAGGCGACACTTGCCTGGGGATTGTGTGTAAACAGACAGGCAGCGGTTTCTAGATGACGTAAAACACTGAAAAATCAAATCAAGCTAAAAACTTAAACTGTGCCAAGTATAACCGATAATAATCGCCTTGTTTTTTGAGCAGTTCGGCGTGACTGCCTTCTTCTATGATTTTACCATCGCCAATTACCATGATTCTATCTGCGTTTCTTATGGTTGACAGCCTGTGCGCAATTACAAATGAAGTTCTATTAGCTAAAAGTTTACTGATGCCTTGCTGTACTAATTTTTCTGTTTCCGTATCAATGCTTGATGTTGCTTCATCGAGTATCAATATGCGGGGGTCTGCTAAAATAGCCCTAGACAGGGCAACTAACTGTCTCTGACCTACAGACAGGCGTGCACCTCTTTCGTTTACATCAGTGGCATAGCCCTTTTCCAGTCTCATAATAAATTCGTGCGCATAAACTACTTTTGCGGCGGCAACAACTTCTTCATCTGTGGCCTCAAGCTTGCCGTAGCGGATATTATCACTGATTGTACCTGAGAACAGAAACGTTTCTTGTGTCATGATTGCCATTTGGCTCCTCAAAGATTCCAGCGTAACTTCTTTTATGTCATAACCGTCAATCAACAGCTGTCCTTCATCAAGGTCATAGAAACGGCTGACCAGATTTACTATCGTCGTTTTACCTGCTCCCGTTTCACCTACCAGCGCAATAGTTTCTCCTTCCTTTATTTTAAAACTTATATTTTTTAGCACCTCTGTGCCCTTATTGTAGGCAAAGGTTACGTTTTTAAACTCAACTGTTCCTTTAATTTTGGGTAGCACAGTAGCCTTAGTAGTATCGATTATTTCAGGTTCGATATCCATGATTTCAAATATTCTTTCGGCGCCGGCAAGATTGGTGATCAGGATGTTGTAGAAATTACTCAGGTTCATTATTGGTATCCAAAACAAGGCAACATAGCCGTTAAATGCTACCAAGGTGCCAACTGTTATCCCATCTGACCTTAGAAGTATAACGCCATACCAAAAGACTATAATTGTGCCTAGACCCCAGGAGAGTTGTACCAAGGGCCAAAACCCATTAGCAATTATAATGGCGCTCTTAAAGGAAGCTAACATTTCGCCGATGGTAGTTGCAAAAACGTTGCTGCTGTGTTTTTCTTGTGTAAAGCTTTGTACTACTCTGATACCTGAATAATTCTCGTGAATATAGGCATTCATGTTTGATTGTTTTTTTCTAAATGATTGCCATCTTTTCCTGAATGTTGTCTGTACCAGAAACAGAACCAAGATGAGAAAAGGCAAGGTTATTAAAGAGACTAAAGCCAACTTATAATTTATGACCAGCATCATCGTCGCAATAGCAATGAGTGTAATTATATCAGGTATTAATACGGTTACACTGTCAACAAACAGGGCATTTAAGGAATTTACATCACCTATAATTCTTGTTAAAATTTTCCCTACAGGTCTGCTGTCAAAGAAGGAAAAAGATAGTTTCTGTAAATGATGAAACAAGTCCTGCCTGATGCTAAGTAAAATTTTGCTGGCGACAACAGACATCATGACGGTCGTTTTTTTAAAAAACAACATACCTATGACGTTAATAACCACTCCTATCAGACCCAGTATGAT
>CAZLTH010000102.1:3455-6288 GCA_964562355.1 uncultured Syntrophomonadaceae bacterium
TAAAAAACAACATACCTATGACGTTAATAACCACTCCTATCAGACCCAGTATGATTAGCCCCCGGATATCGCTAGCTGCTATAAATCTATCAATGGCAATTTTCATCAAATAGGGATTAAGCAGATTAACTACAATGATAACTGGCATTAGAAGCAGTGTCTTGACTATTTCGCTCTTATAATTCTTCAAGTACTTGAGAAGCCTGATGATTATATTTATATTGATACTTTCTTTTAGAGTCTCATCTTCTCTTACTGTATTTACTGGCATTAAATCACCTCTTTTCTGGCAAGATCTATCTCACCGTACTGCTCGACAAATATTTTATAGTAGCGTCCTTTTTTTGCCAAAAGACTTTTGTGGTTGCCACGCTCAGCTATGCTGCCGTTTTCAAGTAGAATTATTTCATCCGCTTCTTTTACAGCCGAAATTCTATGTGCAACTATTACCTTCGTAACCGTCTTTAATTTTTTTAGCTCCCTTTGAATAGCAAACTCTGTTGCTGTATCCAGAGAGGAAGTAGCGTCATCTAGAATGAGTATGTTTGCTTTTTTTAGCAGGGCGCGAGCAATAGCAATTCTTTGTTTTTGGCCTCCCGATAAACCTAAGCCCCGTTCGCCGATCACGGTGTCGTAACCATCAGCCATTATTTTTACGAAATCATGTACCTTAGCTGCTTTGGCTACAGCCAGCATCTTTTCATCAGGTACATTTTCAGAGCCAAATTTAATATTTTCGGAGATGGTATCAGAAAACAAAAAGGTGTCTTGCATAACTACAGAGATTTGTTTTCTCAACTCTTTTAATGCCATTTGTTTGACATCCACACCATCTACAAGAATTTTTCCTGCACTGGAGTCATAATACCTGGCAATCAAGTTGGCAATAGAACTTTTCCCCGAACCAGTTGTACCCATAATAGCTATAGTCTCACCGGCTTTTACCTTGAAGCTTACATCATGGAGTATAGTGCTCTGATCATACTTTAAAGATACTTTGTCAAACACGATATCTCCATGATACTCTTGGGGAGATACAGGGTTTGAGGGCGAGGTGATAGTTGACTCTAGAGCCATTATTTGAAAGATTTTTTTAGCCGAGGCGCTGCATTGCGCTAAATTATTCACTAAGAATCCTAACATTCTCATGGGCCAAACCATCATCATCACATAGCCGTAAAAAGCTACTAGGCTACCGACTGTCATATCATTACTGATGACTATAATGCCGCCTAGGCAGACAACCATCACTACCATTACGTGTGTCAGCAGTTCAATTGTCGGGTGAAATTTAACCCATGTTTTTACACGCGCCACGTTTAATTTATAATTTTGCTTGTTTTCTTTCATGAACTTATTTATTTCATGTTTTTCCCTGCCGAAGGCTTTTACCAAGCGTACGCCGGCAATGTTTTCTTGGGCAGTAGTATTCAGGTTGGCTCCCTGGTCGCTGATTTTTTCATACACTTTACTGACTTCTTTTTCCAGCTTAATAGCTAGGTAACCAATCAAGGGCATAAAGAGCATAGCTACGGCTGCTAATCTCCACTCTATGAGAAAAATCATTATTGTACCCATTACAAAGTATAATATCTGCTCAGCAAAAAAAGCAGCGACAAAGCCCACTACCATCCAAATATTACCGATGTCTTCAGTGGTTCTGGACATTATTTTGCCTGTATTTGTTTTGTCAAAGAATTCAAAAGACATAGCTTGTATATGGGCAAATAAGTCCCTTCTGATATCTTGTGCCACCCTAGCCCCTGCCATATCAAAGCCGTATTCTTTGACAAATCCAAGAAACGCTCTCCCTACAGTTATAGCTAATAAGAGGATTAATAAACTGCCCAGCAGTTCATACTGTCCCCCCACGACAACATCATCGATTATTATTTTGCTCAAATGTGGCGTAATCATGGCCAGTACAACCATGAGAATCATTGCTATCGTTGGTATAGTAAATTGAATTTTGTAATTAAGCATATATTTTAGGATTTTCTTCAAGTTATCTCCTCCTTTTGCTAAAAAGCATAAAAAAGCCACGGGTGCACCATGGCTAAATAAGTAAGGCCATGGACAAGAAGTCCATGGCCAAGGATGGATGTGTATTAGTGTAGGTCAGAAGCTAACATTTGTTGATAAGCGCAGTAACGAGAATTAGCTGATGCAATATCGTTATAGGTTTACAGTTTACAGGGGTTGCGAAGGTTCTTGGTTGCCGGACTCCTGACCTGCCCGGACTTCCTCCCTAACCACTGGCAACCGATAACCGATAACTGATAAAATGTAAGTTAGTTGCATTTGGCAGCATATATGAAAATGTAAGTTAGTTAGCTTCTTGAGTTTAGAAACACACTTAAAAGAGGCAGGACTTCCATAATAAAATTAGTTTTACTTGCATTGCTTGTTATATAAGTTACATTTCCCATGATTACTGCCTCCTTCCTTTTAATTTAATACCACTTCATCTTAATCCATGATTGAGAATAAGTCAATAATTATTTTTTAGGGGAAAGTTAAGAAGCTAAGGAATAAATGTATGATTGTTAATTTTGAAGAGAAAAAAGGATAATATGCCGATCCTGCAAAAATACTTATAGGATATTTTCTTCGGAAAAAGAATCTCATTTTATCTGAACTTATTTTGGAGTACATAATAAATAGTTGAAAAAGAATTCACAAGAAAGAAGGAATTTCTCGTTTTGTGTCGAAATTCTAATTTAAAGAAAGGTGACTGCCTTAGGGCTTGTTCCTAAATAACCTGTACAATCTTACTTATCTTTTCGTCCATACCCTGCGTTGTGGAAACAGTTACATAACGCTGCTATGCGCC
>CAZLTH010000103.1:0-6277 GCA_964562355.1 uncultured Syntrophomonadaceae bacterium
CAGCGTTATGTAACTGTTTCCACAACGCAGGGTATGGACGAAAAGACAAGTAAGCTTGTACAGGTTATCTAGGAACAAGCCCTTAATAGGAATTTTCTTTTTAATGGTAGTCTTGAATGTGTTGACGGAGTTGCCGAAGGCATTAATTAAAACTCGTCAACCTTGAACCCGTTCGACTGCGCTCAGGGCAGGCTCTTGAACCTTGAACCCTGAACCCGTCAATCCCTGAACCGTGAACCTTAAACGGAGGTAATTATAATTAAAGAACAAGTTGAAACAAAACAGCTTCATTTTCAAAAATTTGAAATGAAACGTCGTCTGGAGATAGAACACTTTCTAAATTCTTTGCGTTTCTGGTATATCCTTTTTTGTGTTCTTTTCGTGCTAGCCGCATACGGAAAAGTGCAACTCCCGCTTATCCCCCTTAAATTCCTTCTCTCTTCTGCGCTACTTTATAGTATCTACCGCTTTTTAAGACCATTGGTCCCAAACTACAGTAGGCATTTTCTGGCTAATGCCGACTATGCAGATTTTGCTTTTGTCTGCTTATTGATTTATTTTACGGGAGGAATAGAAAGCTTATTCTTGCTATCTTTCCTCTTCCCTATGTTAAGCGGATTAATTCGTTTTGGCACAGAGGGAGGACTATTAGGGTTGTTTATTATGAGCATATTTCTTCCGATAACATTTTTTACCGCCAGCAATATTTACATCCCTTCTTATTTGCATTTTGGAGCGAATTTAGCTAACCTCCTCTTCGCTGTCGGTATAGTTGCTGTCTTGGTAAAAAAAGAAGAAAAGCTCAGAAAAACAATTTATACATCTTCAGTTACAGACTCGCTCACTGGACTTTATAACGCAGCCTATCTAGAAGAACGTGTCAACGAGGAACTATCTCTCTGTTGCCGAGAAAACCACACCAACCATACCTTTGCGATCGTCTTTATTGATTTAAATGGTTTCAAAAAAATAAATGACACCTACGGTCATTTAATTGGAGATAAAGTACTCCTGCATATTGCTAAAATTTTACAAAAAAACACCCGGGGCGGAGAAACCCTCGCCCGTTACGGTGGTGACGAATTCATCCTCTTTTTACCACAAACGAACCAAAACCAAGCAGAGAAATTGATCCAAAGATTAAGGCAAGAAATGGAGACTCGTCCCTTTGTTCAAAATAAAAATAACATTACACCCGGGTTGAGTATCGGCGTAGCTATATACCCGCTACACGGCTATGACCTAGAGGAATTACTACTGGCAGCTGACCAACAAATGTATGCAGAAAAACAACGAACTAAAAATTCAAGAATAAACCCAAAAGCCAAGCTAAAAAAATAATGCACCCAAGCGAGAAAATATACCCCCAAGTAAAAAGGCAATGGCGGTTGTAAAAAAGAGTATTTTTATAGCCGTCAAAAGATTAAATTCACGTGTCAAAACAGCCAGCATAGCTACGCAAGGCACATAAAATAATCCTACCACCGCCCCTACAAAAAGCTGCACCGTGGTAAGATCCATCTCTAAAAGAGGCAACACCGTAAGTTCCCGACGCAAAAGTCCTAACACCAAAGGAATAGCTGCTTCCTCAGGAAGTTGTAACCACCCTGTGACTAGAGGGCTAAGAAGCCTTCCCAAACCAGCCATAATACCAGTTTCATAAAAAACTGCCGCTAGACCTATAGCCGCTATCATAGGTACTTCTCCACTCACAATAAAAACTTTCACTCTTATCCAGATCTTTTTAAACAGAACAGCACCTTTGGGTAAAAGCAACTCCGGAACTTCCATTAATACCGGTTGAAGTGAACCCTTAAAAAAACGGTCCAAAACGATACCAGTGGTGACAAGAGCAATTGCGGAAACAGCAAAAACAGCTAGCATAACAGGAATAGATCTTACTGCCAGCAAAGAAATAAAGGCACCTGTTTGGGCGATACAAGGGACAGCCAAACAAATCATGGCGGCAATTATTTTTCGCTCTTTCATGGAGCTTAAAGCTCTTGTACTCATAATTGCTGGAATACCGCAACCATAGCCTAACAGAAGTGGAATAATACCTGAGCCATGTACCCCGATTTTATGCAGCAACCCATCTAAAAGACAACCCAGCCGCGGCAAATAGCCACTATCTTCTAAAATACTTAGAGCAATATAGAAAGAAACGACATAAGGCAACACTAAGGCAAAGGGCCATTCCAACCCCTTTACCAAAAATCCGTAATCTCCAATAAGAATGTTCTGAATTATACCTGCCGGAATGATGCCTTCTACAACCAGCACTATCTGAGGGATAATCAAACCACGAAATAAAGGTAGAAGTACTGCTTGTCGCAGTCCCATCCCCAAGCCCACAACTATACCAAAAGTGGCTGCCAAAATCAAAATGGTCAGCGGTAGACCAGGCCAAGGCAACATTAACATATCCCCTATTTTTTGTCTTTGAAGAGGAATATCAAGACCCGTTTGTCGGGTAACTTTTGCTACCAATTTTTCTACTCTTTCCCAGCGAACATCCTGATTACCTCTTTTCACTGGCAAGGAAACTACTTTTCCTTCATTAACACCAACTTCAACTAGGGCTCTTTTTAATCTTTCCATTCCCTCTCCAGTAACAGCAACCGTAGGCACTACAGTCACTCCCAACTCATGAGAAAGACGCAAAGCATCAATAATCTGTCCTTTTTCCTCTGCCAAATCAGTACGGTTCAAAGCTACAATAGTCGGCAAGCCGTGTTCTAAAATCTGTAAAAGCAAATAAAGACCAGGTTCCAAATTATTAGCATCCAGCACACATATAACTGCTGAAGGCTTTTGGGATAACACCGCTCCTACTTCAACAGAGGCAGCAGAGGGGTCGCAATGCCCTAATCTACCACCCTCGAAAGAAGATTTTCCCGACAGCATTTCTACAGCTACCTTTTCGGCATCATTAGTTGCGTCCAAGGTATATGTCCCCGGCACATCTATCATCAAAATATTTTTATCTTTTACGGTTGTATTTCCAATTGTAAAATCTACTGTAGTTCCCACATAATTGGCTACACTTACATTTAACCCGGTAAGTCTATTAAAAATTACGCTCTTGCCGACATTAGGGGTTCCCATAAGCAAAATAGTATCTTTATCCTGAGATTTCATATTTGTATCGTTTCACCCCTTAACATATTTCCCCCTTGAAGATCCTCAGGGCTTATTAGAAAACAAATCACTCCAGAGCCAATTCTATTTGCTGCGCTAGAACACGCCCTACAGCAACATTCCTACCTTCAATCTCAATAACGACAGGTCCTCCAAAATACTGCCAACCTCGTACTTTGAGTTTTTTACCAAGCCTAAGCCCAAGGGAAGGTAAAAGAGATTGCTCAGGCACAAAAACAATGGCAGCTTTCTCTCCTCTCGTCATCTGTGCAAGAGTCAATTTCCCATCGTTAATTTCGTAACCACTCCCAGCAATATTCTTAACCCTCTTATTTCGCCACCTGTTAAACAAAATATCACTTCCCCCATTAAGTTTTTTCGTTCCTCTTGCGACTATCAAGTTAATGGACGCTGATTTTTTTATAATGCTTTTATCATATTCTAATCATAGTAATCAGCGTAAATCAGCGTCTAATATTTTTTTAAAAAAGAAAATTCCTATAGAACCAAATTATTTACAAACTGCAACTTTTCAGGAAAAAAGTATCCTTGCTTTCTATGGTCTGACTTATAAAAAAAGCTACACTATTAAAAGCTCGTCCGTTTTGTAAAACAGAGACTGTTTCTGCACAACCTCGCGGCAAGTAATCATAATGATTTTTAAAAAACTTGTCAGGCTGTCGAAACACTAACCGTGTTCCCGGTTCAGCCTTACAAAGTAAATTGTCCAAAATAAGAGTTTTTGGCTCAGCTTGTAAAGCCACCACAGCCACTGTGAAATTCACAGAAATACTTTCAACCCCGTCAGCTTCAATAAATTGAATCCGCTCTTTGAGACCTATCTTTTTACAATAAAAACGAGCCTGCTGTACAGCCTTTCTGTCCCTGTCAACAGCCCACACCTTGGCCCCGGTTAATGAGGCTAAATAGATGGCTGTAAAGGGCACAGCACCACATCCTATATTTAAGACCACATCATCAATAGTTATCTGTGCCAGTGCAATTTCATTCTGTATCACCTGCCGGTAAGAACGAGCATAGAAATCGGCCCAAAAAGGCATTTTGCTTAATACCTTTTCTCCATACCTTACAAAAGATTGAATCACAATGCATTATCCTTTCCCATCTTTTACTAGTAAATGAGATGTCTTCAAAGTGAATCCGCAATGTTGCACTTGTTTTTTAATACATGCTTTATACCTGTCCAGTGGTTCTATATCTCCATAAATCGCCGAAAACACTCTCCTGGCACTTCGATAAACGATTCTTGTTCCTACCCGGCAAGTATTAAACACATTTGCCAATACGACTTCTTTGGGAGCAATAGTAAGAGATATAATGATAACATCAAAGTCTGCTGCGGAAAAACTTGCTCCATCAGCTAGAGTAATCTTGATTTTATCCTCATAACCATATTTCTTCAACCATGTACGCGCTGTATGCATCACCGCAGCATCAATTTCTAAAACTACCACCTCGGCTCCCGTCGAAGCAGCAATAATCGTTGCCGTATAGGGAATGCCACCACCAATATGTAAAACTTTCGTTTTACATCCTATTTTTGCCAGCTTAATCTCCTTGAAGACAATAGTTTGATACGCTTTTAAATAAATTCTGCCAAGCAAACTATGCTGATGAAAAGTATGTTTCTCTAAAAATTTGGTTTTCCCAAGAAATAACCGCCGCATAAATGTAATTGTTTTAGGAGATTCAAATAAATGGCGCAGGTAAATAACCCCCTGTTCAAGGTTCGAGGTTCAGGGTTCAAGGTTCGAGGTTTGAGGCTAACGTGAACTTGTAAACCGTGAACCTGAAAACCTGAGTAGTTATAAGCATTTGAATGATAGTCATTTTCAGGATTTTCTATATTATATTCGTTTACAGTACCTATGTCAACGAAAAATTATCTCTTTCACTAGCTAGCCTCTGCCACCGGCTTTAAGTTTCACCGCTCCTTCAGAACAAGTCAACACACAGTTATAACAGCGAATACATTCTACAGACGCAAAGCCCTTTTCCAATTCACTAAGTGGCTTTCCAGTTGTGCAATCTTTTAGATACTTTCTGCGTCCTGCATAGGCTTTTTCCCCCAACTTTATTTTTAAGAGAGATATCTTGTTAAGAGTAGCAAAAAGCAAACCAACAGGACACAAATATTTGCACCAAGGACGATGTAAAACCAGGCCAAGACCAAAAACGATCACAAGAAAAAACAACCAAAAATTGATATATCCAGAACCAGCTGCTTCTCTGACTTGCAAAGTTAAAATCATCGCCGGAACAACTAGCCTATCAGGCACAAAGTCAAAGGCTTGTGCAAAGCGAATCAAAGAATAAACAAACACCAGCAATAGAAGAGGATATTTCAAAAATCGCAAAGTGCTTTCAAGAGTCCCTGGGAACTTACCCAAGCTAGCTGTCAAACCTTTAAATGCAAATATATTTGCTGAAAAAACCCACCGCTTCAAAGAGTGGAGCCAATCCTGAACAGTACCAACCGGACAAGCCATTCCACAAAAAATACGACCACTCACCAAGCCGGTTATAATCACACCCAAGGCAATTCTTTCCTGGTAGCGATAAAAAAAACAGGGGTAATCACATACAGGACACATAATAAATGGAAACGGGTAACGACAAAAGCGGAAAAGAGTTCCCCTGTTACGATAAAGAACAATACCAGTAAAAATCAGAAAGAACAGCTTTAAAACTAAAGGTAAATATTTCAGTTTTTCTTTCATATTTATTTTCACACCTTAAATTTTTGTAAGTAGTTAAACCTGTAAACACGAAACAAAAATCCCCTGCAAAAAAGAAGAAAAAAGGTCAGAAACTAAAAGTCTCCATAAATAGTTTCTAACCTTTCATTTCACGCAATTCCGCAAAGACAGGTATTTTGAATTAAGAGACGATAGACGCTGATTGATATGATTTTTATGATTTACACTGATTTTTTATATTTTTTAGTATGATTTCATCATATTTAATCATACTAATCAGCGTAAATCAGCGTCTAATATTTTTTTTAAAAGAAAATTCCTATAGAATTAAATTAATTTCCTATAATTTGATTAACTTTTCCTTCCGTTGCTTCACATATTATCGCTTTAGCAGGAATAAAATTTAAGTTAAAATC
>CAZLTH010000104.1:0-6274 GCA_964562355.1 uncultured Syntrophomonadaceae bacterium
TTCTGTCATTGAAGTGCCTGGTGTAAAGCTTTGTCTCCGGATTATAAACGTACCTGATGCGGTGATTAGCATTATATTCCACGGAAACAATCATTGCAGGAGTTCCTTTGCGCCCTAAATAACGTGGTCTAACAGTAGTGCCACCAGAGGGCTTCCCTCTGTTTAGACCTCGCAGGTTGACATAGAGATTATGCGGTGCCCTGCGGCTTCGGTCTCGCCAGAAGTGCTCGTCTCGCAGCAGAGCATTAATATGTTTCAACCCCCACAGGCTAATTCTTTGCAAAACGCAGACACTAGCACCAGTATAAATCAGCGTCACATCATTTTCCAGTGCCAGCATAGTGCTGTGCGTTCTGGCACTCCGTATAGGTCCTACAACACTGGGAAATTCGGCGAAAAGAGCTAGATACCTGGTTATGCCCCCTTCTACTTCGAACTCGTAAATTGTACTCGCCCGGGAGAGACCGCTTTGCGGCCTTGCCCGCTTAAAATTATCAATAATGATACCATAAAAAGGTCTTTTTACCACCACCGGCTGCAGCCGTGCCATCTTCTCCATAGCCGCCGCCAGCAGAGCTTCTTTCTCTTGCTGTCGTGAAAGCAAAAGCTGGTATTCTGACTGGTGTTCCTCTGTGAGTGTCTGTATCTGCTGGAGATGAGCAGCGATATCTATTTTCCGCTGTTCATTGGCCAGCTTCTCTTCTTCAATAGTTTCTACCAGTAAAGCATCGTGCTCCAAAATACTTCTCAAATATTCTACCCTGATAACCAAATCTGCTAGGCTCTCTGCCTCTATAAGTAATTCCAGAAAAGAAACACCAGCATCCATATAAATGCTGCGCAGGCGTGAACCTAAGCGCTGGTTAGCATCTTCTAGATTAGCCGTCGCAGAAAGCAACCCGGCTTCAGCCTCTGCAAGCTGACTCGTAACCTGTTGCAGTGTAATCTTCAAGTCAGCCATGCGCCGGAGTTGGGACTGAATAGTGCTGTCCAAAGCTTCAATTTCTTCAGTCAGCTGGTGTATCTCAACTTCCGCCTCCTCAAGCTCCGACTGCGTATCTGTCGGATTGCCGTAAGCAGCACTGTGAAAGAGACTCCAGGAAAACAGCATAAAAAACATGGCTACAAAAATCAAGATGACTTTAATGGTTTTAGAGGAAAAATAACGCAAAATATCTTCTCCTTAAGTTTTAAAAAATCAGCACAAATCATAAAAATCATATACATCAGCGTCCATCGTCTCTTAGTAATGACTAAAAAACAACTTGTACAAAAACACATAGTGGTATAACTTGAGTCAAGAGACCCATTCGACTCGCAAGCTCGCTCAGGGTGACAGGCACGGCTAAAATATGGAGATTATTTTTTAGTCATTCCTTAACTCGTTACACTCGCAAGAACCGGCGGACGGAAATCAAACTGCCAATACCTCCCAGTAATGTTCCCAGTAACAACAGCCCTCCCAGAACAGGCAAAATAATTTGCAAATCAGTCACTGGCTGCAAAAAGAAGATCAGAGCCGCCCTCTGCAAAGCCATAGCCGCATAATAGTAACCCAATCCAATTACAATTACTGCCGTGCAGGTACCCATCCAGCCAATCAACATTCCTTCCAGCAGAAATGGGAAACGCACAAACCAGTTACTTGCTCCTAGGTATTTCATGATGCCTATCTCTTCTCTCCGTGCCAGCACCGATAAACGAATCGAAGTCGTAATTAAAAAAACAGCAGCCAGTGCCAGCAAGACACTTATGCTCAGCAAGGCTATGTTCACCCACCTGCTGGTTCTGACCAACCGGCTTATTAACTCCCCACCGTAGCGAGCTTTTTCTACTCCCGGGTGGGTTTCAATCTGGCTTGCCAGCACAGGTACTAGGGCAGCTTCTTTGACGTTCACCCGGAACATATCCGGCAGAGGGTTGTAGGCCCCTTCCAGCCCTCTTAAAAAATCACCGCCCATTTGTTGGGAAAATCCCTCTAGACCTTCGTGTCTGGAAATAAAGAGATAACCCTGCACCTCTGGCAAGCCGACTAATTTTTCTTCTATTGCCTGCACATCTGCTTCATCATAGAGGAATACACTTATCTCTACTGTGTTTTCTAGGTTTCTGATAAAATGGTTGATATTCACTGCCGTTAGCAGAAATCCTCCCAAGATAATAAGTGAAACCGTGATGATAGCGGCAGAAACCACTGCCAGTGATAAATTTCTTCTTAGAGAAACAAATGTCTGACGCAGACAGTAACGTAGAGAATTAAAACTCATGGGCATATTCCCCCTGTTTTTTATGTCGGACAAGAAGACCATCTTCTAGGGTTATTATTCTTTTCTTCATCCGGCTTACCATACTCAAGGCATGGGTAGCTACCAGTACGGTTGTCCCTTTACGATTAATTTGTTCAAAAAGTTCCATCAACCGCCAAGCTGTATCCGGGTCTAAATTGCCGGTAGGCTCGTCCGCCAGAATCAGCAAGGGGTTCTTGACAATTGCCCTAGCCACACCCACCCGCTGCTGCTCACCGCCGGAAAGTTCGCCGGGAAAGGCTTTTTCTTTTCCCGAAAGACCAACCTGATCCAGTGCTGCTGGGACTTGCTTGCGGATTTCTCTCGGTGAACGCCCCAGCACTTCTAAGGCAAAAGCCACATTTTCAAATACTGTTTTCTCTGACAAAAGACGGAAATCTTGAAACACCATGCCTATCCGCCGGCGATGCTCCAGTACTTCCCGTGGCTTATACCTCGCTGTATCTTTCTTCCAAAAATAAAGACGCCCAGAAGTAGGAAACTCCTCCCGAAAAATAAGCCTGAACAAAGTTGTTTTACCAGCCCCACTGCTACCTGTCAAAAAAACAAACTCGCCATTATCAATACGTAAATCAATGTCTGCCAACGCCGGGCCTTTATTGGAATTATACAGCTTGGTCACTTTCTGAAATTCTATCAATTAGCAGCCTTCCTTTCATACAAGTTCCACTTTACCTGTTTTCTCTCTCCCATAAACCTCTTAAATCTCTCTTTCCATGGATAAGACCTAAAATAACAACGCACCGTTTCTCAATGCTATAAATAAGGCGATACTCCTTTATAAAAAGTTCGCGAATATTCGGATTTCTAAGTTCAGGAACGATCCGTCCTCTTCCAGAGAACTCATTGAGTGAACGACTGGCATCACGAATTTCCTGAACAAATACTAACGCATAAAAAGAGGAATCTCTAGCAATATATCCAGCAAGTGCCTCAAGGTCAGTTACAGCTTCATGAGTCCAATTCACTTGTCGAGCCATTTTGCCATCATCCTCTCAACTTCTTCCTGTGCGTAAACACGCCCTTCGTCTGCATCCTTTAGACCACTCGCAATCTTTTGAAGAACGTAAAGATGATATTGAATGTCCTCCAATGCGCAATCATCCGGTAAACTTTCAAGGAGTTTACTGACCTTTTGCTTTACTGTTTGCATCTCATCTGCCCTCCTCTCTTTAGTCTCCAAAATCACAAGGTACAACTTTATATTCTAGTAAATATTTGTTTATTTTCGGTTTTTCTGGCTGTTTGACAGTTATTGCCCACGCCTGTGTTTATTATAACATATCTTCTGGGAACAGATATATTTGTTAAAGGATTTAAATATCTAGGCAGGAAGGCAGCAGTCGGCGAGGGTTAAAGCAGAGTAGCTTGATTCTGTTGCTTTTTGCAGGAAAATAACAGAATGGTTATATGTTTTCAATATTACGTTCTTTCAGATAATCGAAGAATATTTGGCGCAATATTCTATCTCTCGCCTCTAAATCACTTTCCCTTCTAGTGAGAGTTTAGCTGATTTTCCATAAAGCCATCGGGTGATTTCCTATTCTTTTCAAAATTTCTGACTCCTCAAAAAGAAGTTCAGGTTTATACTCTTTCTTTCTAAAGCATTCCAAAAACTCTATCTCAGATTTACTTAGAGTCATAAGATCTTTAAGATATTGTTTCACATTCTTTTTTGTGTTCTCCAAATTGAAGCTGTCTTTTCGTCTAATTACTGGCAACAAATCAGTTTTAATTTTATGTTTACCTAAAGTATCAATGATACCCGTATCAAAGCTCTTGCTTATCTTTTTTGTCGAAATTGCTGCATAAAAAATCACACATTTCTTCAGCATATCTTGTTCGCCTGCGTCAAACAGACCAAATTTAATCATATTTCCCACATCATATAAATCTCTTGCAGCTGCTCTATTTAACAAGGCATTAATCTTGTTTCCAAATATCTCAATAGTAGCTAATGTCTTTACTTTATATCCACTTGAAAAATACTCTGTTGTAATTTGACGTTCTTCTGCAAGAAGTATATGAGCACGTAATGAATAGTTAATCTCTATTTTTATATTGTCCTTATTACCAGCTGCATTCACGTATCCATAAACCCAAGAATCAAGACTATGTGCTATCTTTGTTTTTGGACTTTTTGTATAACCTTGTGAAGTCATGCGCATCTCAATAACTCTATTTATGACTTCTCTGTTTTTTAACATTTCATCCCTGCTATCTGTCTTCAAGTAATCTAAGTCAATATCTACAGATAATCGTGGCAGATTAAAAACAATCAAATTAATGGCCGTTCCACCTTTAAGAGCAAGGTTCTCTTTAAGTAAAGGGTTAGTGTTCAAATACTCTAATATATCTGCCAAACGGTAAACTTTCTCCAGCGTATCTCTAATAAATCCTAGTTCTTGCGCTCTTTTACCTATATAGGTGAGGTCATAATTAGACAGGCTCTCCACCGCCTTGTTCTGTTATTTCAAAGAGTCCCCTTGGTACAACTAATTTCCATTTACCATTATAGATACCCTCACGTATTGATTTCTTTAATAAGTATCGTGTACTCTTACCTATTTTGCTTTTGCAATAATCAATAAAAGTTTCAGGCAACAACATTTCATCTCTATAATGCTCTAGGAGAAACCCCGTTTTCTGGTAAAGAACTTGCGTATTGTAGGTATCTAAATATAATATCATTTTTTTTACATCTAAATAATTAATTAATGATAGACAATTTAAAAGTTCTTCAATCCCACCAATTTTTTCAAAATCTTTGATATTATCAACAACTGTACGTTCTAAATCTGTAATCCTTATTCCCTCTGAGTTTTTAGGCTCTATGACACCAGCACCTATTTTTGATGAGATATATTTATATCTCATTCCTTCAAATTCAAAGTCTCTGAACTTGGTACCTGAAGATACATATACTTCATAATAAACTTGATTTGCCAGCCCATAATATTCTAAAGCAGTATGATGAGATATGTAGGCAGAAGTACTGCTTGCACAGGCTATTTGATATCTTGATGCGATGACTTGACCTGTGGCTACATTTACGCAAGAATATAAATTGTTTTTAATTTTTTTAACCAATTCCTTCTCTGCTAATCTAGCAAGAAGAGAATATGCGGTTTTTTTATTACCGCTTAACTCTTCGACATCCGAAAGCGAAAAAACATTCAGTTTCGCCAGCTCTTTATATCCCGTCAAAGCATACACCTCGCTTTGTTTTTCTTTATAATAACTCCAGTCGAAAACCTATCTCCTTGTGGGGCAAGAGGAATGCAAATAAACTTCAAAAGAATCAACCTTTAAAAGGCCCCAGACTTTAGGGCCATGGTTTAAATGGGTAAAATTGTAACGTTTTCTTTAATTTTATCTCAAAATTCCTTATTTGTAAAGACTCTTGTATGTTTTTTAAAGAAATGCGGGGGTTTATTACTGTGGCTATATTTTTTATGGGAAGATATAGGAGCCTCTCTCTTCCTTACGAACCTCCGTGAAATCAATTCCCAATTCTTCGGTCAAAATCGTTACTACCCGGGGAACACAGAAACCGCCCTGGCAGCGTCCCATCCCTGCTCGTGTTCTTCTTTTAACAGCATCAACAGTTCTTGCCCCGATTGAATCATGAATAGCGTCCACTATCTCCTGCTGAGTTACGGTTTCACAACGACAAACAATTTGTCCATGTTGGCAGCTTTTATCAATCAAATCAGCCTTCTCTATAGCGGACAAGTCCTGAAAGCTGACGGGTTTTTCTTGTTTAGGGTCAAAATGGTCTTTTTCCGTCATTTCTAAACCTGTTTCTTTTAATATTTCCACCACCAGGTGCGCTATGGAGGGTGCGCAGGAAAGCCCGGGTGATTGTATGCCGGCAACATTGATAAACCCTTTTACTTTTCTTACTGCTTCAATACTAAACGACCACCTGCTAAAGCAGGTGGGTTTTGTCCGGACTGAAAGTCCGA
>CAZLTH010000105.1:0-6190 GCA_964562355.1 uncultured Syntrophomonadaceae bacterium
TGGCCGCTTAGCTGAAAGTATTGTCGGGCGTCCCTTGCGTTCCAGTGTTATACATGGCAGTTCTAGCCGGGTTTAAGGTTCAATGGTTCGGTGAAGACCAAGAGATAAAAAGACCAAGAGATAAAAAGGGATTTTTGCAGCACGGCAGAGGAGTATAAATAAGCGGATTATCAATCCGCATGCAAAAGTTAGTTTGCCATGAAAAAAGACACCTCGGGCTCTCGTTACTCAACCGTGAACCGTGAACCGTGAAAAGTGAGAAGTGGAAAATTGAACCTGAACCAAATAACCTTGAACCTTGAACCTTCGTAATCCCTGTAAACTGTAAACCGTCAGCCGTAGAGCTTGCCTCATTCGACTACGCTCAGGGCAGGCTTTGAGCGTAGTCGAATGGGCTGACCAAGAAGAGGAGGGAAAAATAAAGTGGATTTTAATTTTACTGATGAGCAGAAAATGTTGGGTGATGTGGTATATAAATGGGCTTTTGACTGGTTGGAACCCAAGATGGAAGAAATTGATGAAAAAGATGAATTCCCCCCTGAGTTTTTTAAGGAAACAGCCAAACTTGACCTTAATGGGTTGACCATTGCAGAGGAATATGGTGGTGCCGAGCTGGGCTACACAGAAGCTTGTATTGTGGCAGAAAATTTGGGCCGGATTTCGTCTGCTTTTGCCATGAACTGGGGTGCGCATCTTATTTTATGCGCAGATAATATTCAGAGGAATGCCACCAAAGAACAAAAGGAAAAGTTTCTCCCTCCCTTGGTAAACGGTGAGAAAGTAGGTTGTCTGGCTATAACTGAACCTGATGCCGGGTCTGATGCCATGGCTATGAAAGCGACAGCTGTAAAAGATAACGATAGCTACATTGTTAACGGTAGTAAAACTTTTATTACCAATGCCCCAGTAGCCGATCTTCTGCTTTTCTATGCTAAAACTGCGCCTGAGAAAGGTGCTCATGGTATCAGTGCTCTTATTGTGGACACGGATACACCTGGTTACAGTTGCACCAAGATCAGAAAGTTCGGCATGCGAGGCTCGCCAACAGGCGAATTAGCTTTTGATGACATGCGAGTGCCGGCAAGTCAATTGCTGGGTGAAGAAAATAAGGGAGTAAATATACTTACCAGTGGACTTTGTACAGAAAGAATAGTTTTGGGTGCCTGTGCCTTAGGAACACTTAGAGCTGCTTTAGAGTTAAGTGTTAAGTATGCTAAAGAGCGGAAACAGTTTGGCAAACCTATCGGTAGTTTTCAGATGATACAGCAAAAAATTGCCGATATGTATACCTCCTACCAGAGCGCCAAATGGTTAATTTACTATGCTGCTTGGTATGTTGATAATCTTAAAAACAAGAGCGGCGGCAAAGGGACAGAGTTGGATAAAATAGCGGCTGCGGCTATTTTACATGTCTCGGAAGCTTGTACTAAAGCCTGTCTGGAAGGAGTGCAGATACACGGCGGGTATGGTTATTGCTTGGAATATCCTATTCAAAGACATTTAAGAGATGCCAAACTTTGGGAGATAGGCGCCGGCACATCAGAAATCAGAAGGATGATTATTGCCCGGGAATTGTTAAGACGAGGTTAAGACGAGGTTAAAAGGGAAAAAGGTTAAGAGGTTAAGAGGTTAAGAGGTTAAGAGGTTAGGAGGTTAAAGGGTTAAAAGGGGAAGAGGTTAGAGTCCGAGGAATGAGGACGAGAGCGAGTTCCCCCTCCACTTGTTGGGGGGAGGTAGGGGGGGTAAAAGAGGTAGAAGAATCCCGTAACCCCTTTTCGTCTTTTTGTCTTTTCCTCTCTTGACCTTCATTTACCTTTTCGTCTCTTTACCTCTTCATCTCTTTACCTATGTTGTTAAGAGGTAAAAGGAGGAAAAAGATATGCCAGGACTTGAGGAGGTAAGACAAAAGAATTATGAATTTTGGTTGCAGCAGGATGAGGAATTACTACGCCGTCGGGAAGAAGCCTATAATGTAGGGGGAGAAAAGCAGCTGGAGCGTTTGGCCAAGCAGGGCAAAGTTCCTGTTCGACAGCTAATCGAACAGCTTATTGATCCAGGAACAGAGTTTTACGAGCTTGGTTTGGAAGCCGGTTATGATATTGGCTATCCGGAACAGCCTCATATACCTGGGGGTGGCTTGGTAACAGGCGTGGGAGTAGTTCACGGCAAAGATTGCATGATTTTTGCCAATGAAAGCCGCATGACAGCGGGGACTTATTATCCTATTACTTTAAAAAAACATATGCGAGCACAAAGAATTGCGGAGGAGTGTGGGCTAACTTGCATTAACATAGCTGATTCAGGAGGAGTTTTCTTGCCTTTACAGATGGGCTCCTTTGCTGATGAAGGCATGTTTGGTTCCATGTTTTATAATATGACTCGTATGTCGGCGCAAGGAATAAAACAATATACTTTAAGTACGGGTGGCAATACGGCAGGAGGAGCCTATATGGTTTACCTAGCCTGTGAATCTATCATGATAGACCAGATGTCTTTTGCCTTTTTGGCAGGTCCGCCAATGGTAAAAGCAGCTATCAGTGAAGATGTATCGGCAGAAGATTTAGGTGGTGCTTACGTGCATACACAACATTCCGGTGGGTGCGACCATTTGGTACAAACACAGGCCGAGGGTATAGAAAGGCTTAGAGAAATAATCTCATTTGATCCGCCTCAAAAATCTTATATTGACCGTTATCCAGAATGGGAGGAGCCTTTGCATGGTCCTACAGAGTTGATGGCTTCTTTGTCAGCGGATCCCTATAAACCGGTCAACGTTAAAGAAGTGCTTGCTTGCATAGCTGATGCCAGCTATTTTCAGGAGTATAAGGCCAATTATGCGCCTGGGCGAGGAGATGCCGTAATCTGTGGCAAAATGTGGCTAAAAGGGATGCCGATAGGCGTAGTGGCTGCCAACAATACAGGCGTTATTTTTTTGGAGGCGGCTCGCAAGGCCACAGAATGGGTAGTGCGTTGTGGAAATGATAAAACGCCACTCCTTTATATTCAGAACTCCCCTGGCTACATGGTAGGTAAAACAGAGGAGTGGCACGGCATCGGCAAGTACGGTTCTGACATGGTGCGTGCCTGCGCTTGTGCAGAGGTTCCTAAAATTCAATGGGTTATCGGGCCTGACCATGGTGCGGCTAACTATGGTATGTGTGGGCGAGCTTATCGCCCTCGCTTTCTTTTTCATACCATGCGTGCGCGTACTACTGTTATGTCGGGGAAAACAGCAGGTTTTATTTTGGAAAGCCTAGAAAGACGCAACAAAAAGAAAAGAGGGGAAAAAGTAAACGATGCCAAAATGGCTGACTTCCGCAAAAAGATGATGGAGCGCTATGACCGGGAAGGGCATCCTTATGTTACCGGGGCACATCTTTTTCATGATGGTATTATTACCTGGGACGAAGCCAGGGACAAAATAGCTCGCGGCTTTGAGCTAGCTGCACATCAGCCAGTAGCCGAATCAAAGTTTGGTAACTTTAAATTTTAAAGCGTTAATTAGAGGGGGGACACACCTCCTCTTAAAAGGAGATGTGTCCCCCTACCTTTAAAGGAGGATTATGGCTATGATAAATTCAGCTTCCGCTAGGAGAGCTTTTACTGGACGGAACCTTTTAGCTGATAGTAAATATAGCCGGAGACAGGCAGCAAGCGAGGGAGAGCTTGCCCCAGAGATAATTGTCGTACTGATGGCAGCTGTAGCTGCGTATTTAGATCAGCCTAGTAGAGGGGGGACACACCTCCTCTTAAAAGGAGACGTGTCCCCCTACCTTTTAATCAAAGAAGTAAAAACACAGCAAAAAACAGCTTTTTGGGCAACGTATGGGAAAGTCAGATTAATGGAAGCGAGAGCCGGGATGAATCTTATTAGAAGGGGGAGATTTTAGTGAAAAAATTTAGAATTACTGTAAATGGCAAGGCATACGAAGTGGAAGTAGAGGAAATGGCTGGTATGTTATCCGCCGCACCTGCCGCTGCTCCTCGCCCTGCTCCGAAAGCAGCGACTACTCCTAGAACTATAACCAGATCAAGCAAGCCAGCTCCTGTTGCTGTGGCTCCTGAACCAAAACCTGTTTCTGTTTCCAAGCCAGTTGAAACCGCCAAACCGTTGCTGGGCAAGGGAGAGGCTGTTAGAGCGCCGATGCCGGGGACTATTTTAGAAATAAAAGTTGCTCTGGAACAGGAAGTAAAAGAGGGTGCTACCTTGATCGTGTTAGAAGCGATGAAAATGGAAAACGAAATATATGCCCCCAGCAGCGGTAGGATAAGTGAAATACCTGTTAATAAAGGTGATAGCGTAAACAGCGGAGATGTGCTGGTGGTTATTGAATAATTCTACTCTGGCACAAATGTTGCTAGTATTATAAGAAATAAGGAAGATAGTATTGTTACCATCTAGAGAGGAGATTGTTGATGAAAAAACCTCTTTGGGAGCCATCATCTGAAACTGTAGCCAGAGCTAATATGAGCAGATTCATGGCTTTTATTAATGAAAAATGTGATAAGAATTTTGAAACCTACGCTGAACTTCATGCTTGGTCTATTGAAGACAGCCCCCGGTTTTGGGAGTTAATGTGGGAATTTGGAGAAATAAAAGCTTCTAGACCTTATACGGAAGTAGTTAAAAATTTTGAGGATATGTTTAACAGTGAGTGGTTTACAGGTGCTCGTTTGAATTTTGCTGAAAACCTGCTACGCTTCAGGGATGACCGGGTAGCCATTATTTTTAAAGGAGAAGCCCAAGAACCCCAAAAGATTACTTACCGGGCTCTTTATGACCAGGTAGCCCGGTTAAGTCGCTCCCTACGAGAGATAGGGGTTGTCACTGGTGACCGGGTGGCTGGATTTATGCCCAACATGACGGAGGCTATTATAGCCATGCTGGCTACTGCCAGTATAGGCGCTATCTGGTCTTCTTGTTCCCCTGACTTTGGTTTCCAAGGAGTTATGGATCGTTTTGGTCAGATAGAGCCTAAAGTCTTGTTTACTGCCAACGGTTACTCCTATAACGGCAAAGAATTTGACTCTCTGGAAAAAGTGAGGCAGATTACAGGGGAAATTTCTTCTATTGAGAAAGTGATTGTTGTGCCTTATACAGAGGCTAATCCTGATATTACTACTATTAAAGAGGCAGTTCTTTTTGCTGATTTTTTGGCGCTAGAAGAAGGCTTGGAGATTGAATTTGAGCAGCTTCCTTTCGAGCATCCCCTTTATATCATGTATTCTTCCGGCACTACAGGAGTGCCTAAATGTATTGTACACGGGGCAGGCGGAACTTTAATTCAGCATTTAAAGGAGTTAATCTTGCATACGGACTTGAGCCGTGAGGACACCATTTTTTATTTTACTACCTGTGGCTGGATGATGTGGAATTGGCTGGTAAGTTCTTTAGCTGTGGGAGCAACTTTGGTTCTGTTTGATGGATCTCCTTTTTATCCCGATGCCGGGGTTTTATTTCAACTGGCACAGGACGAAAAGTTTACTGTCTTTGGCACTAGCGCCAAGTATATTGCGGCACTAGAGCAAGCCGGTCTGAGCCCAAAAGAAAAATATGATCTAAAAGCGTTAAAGGCGATTTTGTCTACAGGCTCACCTCTCTCCACGGACAGTTTTCTTTATGTGTACCGTGACGTGAAAGCGGATGTTTGCCTTTCTTCCATTGCTGGAGGAACGGATATAGTCTCCTGTTTTGTTCTGGGCAATCCTATTGGACCTGTTTACGCAGGAGAGATTCAGTGCCTTGGTCTGGGTATGAAAGTAGAAGCCTATGATTCGAGAGCTAGATCTGTTATTGAAGAAAAAGGAGAGCTGGTCTGTACTGCCCCCTTCCCCTCCATGCCAATTTATTTCTGGCATGATGAAGGTGACAAGAAATACCGGGAGGCCTACTTTGAAACCTATGTTAATGTCTGGCATCACGGTGATTATGTGGAGATAACAGAGAACGGTGGCTTGATTATGTATGGTCGTTCTGATGCCACGCTCAACCCGGGAGGGGTCAGGATAGGTACAGCAGAAATTTATCGCCAGGTAGAAATTATGCCGGAGATTTTAGATAGCTTGGTGGTGGGGCAGGACTGGGATAATGATGTGCGAGTAATTCTGTTTGTTAAGCTGGCAGTAAAAGAAAGCCTTACCGAAGAGTTGATTACCCGGATCAAAAAAACCATCAGAAAGAACACCACCC
>CAZLTH010000106.1:0-6132 GCA_964562355.1 uncultured Syntrophomonadaceae bacterium
GGAGTTAATAAATGAGTTAGAGAAACAAGAGGGTGCCGTCGATTATATTGAAACTCTAATCTTGTATATCTTAGAGGTTAGGGATGACTTGACGGTCGAGAAGATTGTTGAGATAAGAAGGGAGAATAATCTGGGAAAGGAATGGATATAAGTCTAAAAAAGTAAAGACATGTGAAAAGAGGAAGTAGGGATATTTTGGAGAATCATTTACCTTAGAGAATTAAGGGTAGGTCTTTGGCAAGGATTAGGGTAGAGGAGGGGTATTAAAATCGTGAAAGTTTCCTTTTTTAAAAAATCGTTAGTATTGGTTTTAGTGCTAGGAGCAGTTTTAGCTGTATTTTTCGTTTTGCAGGGAAGAGAGGAAAAAGTAAGTTTACCTGGGGATAATGGTTGCTTTGCTGAGGAACCACAGGAAGAAGAAGTTTCTCCCCCTGAAGATGCAGGAGATACAGAAGAGGTAGTAGCAGATACTGCAGAAGAAGAGCCAGAAAAAGAAGTTTTGCCTTTTGAGCCGGCTTATCTAAGTTGGGAAGAAGTTACTTCTAATGCTGCTTGGATAGAAAGAGATACCCATACGGCGGTGATTTTTAAAGATAAAATCTGGATAATGGGTGGAGTTTTAAGTGGAAGAGTAAATTACCCACAGCGAGTTCACAAGCAGGATGTCTGGGCTTCGCCAGATGGGAATAATTGGGAATTAATTACTGAAAAAGCTGCTTGGGGAACAAGAAGGGCACATGCCTCCGTTGTTTTTAATGATAAAATGTGGGTGCTGGGAGGCTGGAGCAAGGAAAAGGGTTCACATGTGAGTGATGCTTGGTATTCAGAAGATGGAGAGAACTGGACAGAAGCTGTTTCTGTAGCTGGTTGGCGAGGAAGAAGAGGCCATTCTGCTGTAGTTTTTAAGGATAAAATGTGGATAATCGGAGGAATTGGCGCAGAGACGCATGAGGATGATGTTTGGTATTCGGAGGACGGTGTGAATTGGGTTGAACTAGTGGCTAATGCTCCTTGGTCAAAGAGATATGACCATGCAGTAACAGTTTTTGACGATAAATTGTGGTTGATTGGAGGGGTTTTTGACATACGTCCAGGGAAGAGTGATGTTTGGGTTTCAGAGAATGGTAAGGACTGGGAGTTGGTTACAGATAATCCTCCTTGGATAGGAAGGCATGGTCATGTTGCTCTTGCTTACCAAGATAGGCTTTGGATTGTTGGAGGTTGGGATGGCAAGGGTCATGGGTTTAATGATGTTTGGTATTCAGAGGATGGGTTAAATTGGGATAAAACACTGCAAGACGCCCCTTGGGTAGGGCGAGAAGATCATAGCGCTCTGGTGTTTCAAGATAAAATCTGGGTGACAGCAGGAATGATTAGAGGAAGATCTCGTAAAAATGACGTTTGGCGTTCTGTTCTGCCTTCCCAGGAATAAAGGAGTAAAATATATAGATGCTGGCAACTGTAAGAACATTTTCTTTATTAGGCTTGGATAGTTTCCCTGTCCAAGTAGAAGTGGATATTTCTAAAGGGCTGCCGAGTTTTTCTATCGTGGGATTGCCTGATACGGCACTTAGAGAAGCCGGCGACCGGGTAAGGGCAGCTTTGCGTAATAGTGGATTCGAGGTGCCGGTTAAGAAAATCACGGTTAACCTCTCACCTGCGGATATAAAAAAAGTGGGTCCGCATTTTGACCTGCCGATTGCTCTCGGCATTTTGGTTGCTTCCGAACAACTGGAAGAGAGCGCTCTGGCAGGATATTCTTTTATTGGCGAATTATCTTTAGGTGGCGAACTGGGAGCGGCAAGAGGGGTATTACCCATGGCTTTGCGAGCGAGGGAATTGCAATATGCAGGGATGGTGTTACCGCAACATAATGCGGTAGAAGCTTCTCTGGCCGGAGATTTAAATATCTACCCAGCAGCTAATTTGCAGCAAGTGGTAACTTTTTTAGCTAACGACGAAACACCTTCTTTTATTTCTAACAGCGAAGAAGATTGCCCAGCACAGCACCCAGCGGACTTTTCTCATGTGAAAGGTCAGGAGGGAGCCAAGCGTGCTATGGAAATAGCGGCAGCCGGTGGACATAATTTGTTGATGGTAGGACCTCCCGGGTCCGGGAAAACAATGCTTGCTCGTTGCTTGCCCTCTATTTTGCCTGATATGAACAAGGAAGAGAGCCTAGAAGTAACAAAGATATATAGCATTGCCGGACTTCTTCCCGAAGAGGGCTCGTTAATAAAAACAAGGCCCTTTCGCAGCCCACATCATACCATCTCTGATGTTGCGCTGGTAGGAGGGGGTCGTTTTCCCAAAGCCGGAGAAGTGACTTTGGCTCATAACGGGGTGCTTTTTCTTGATGAATTACCCGAGTTTAATAGAAATGTTCTGGAGGTTTTACGGCAACCTTTAGAAGAAGGTGTGGTCACTATTTCACGAGAACAGGGAACGGTAAAATTCCCAACTTCTTTTACATTGGTTGCGGCGATGAACCCTTGTTTTTGTGGGAAATTCGGTTCTTTGGGAGAGGATGATTGCACCTGTAGTGCTTCGCAAGTACAGAGATACAGGAGTAGAATCTCAGGACCTTTGATGGACAGGATAGATATGTACATAGAAGTGCCAGCGCTGGCTTATGAGGAGCTGATAGTGCCGCAGGAGGTGGGAACTTCTGTAACGATAAGAAAACGTGTTGAAAAGGCTCGTGAGATTCAAAATAAAAGGTTGAAAGAATTTAATCTATTTTGTAATTCTCAGATGTCACCGCTCCATATTAAAAAGTGCTGTGTTTTGGAGGAAGAAGGAGAGCAGCTTCTGGAAGAAACTTTCAGCAAGATGAATTTGAGTGCTAGGTCTTATTTTAGAATTCTAAAGCTTGCGCGTACCATTGCTGATCTTGAGGGAAAAGAAAATGTAGAATTGACGCACTTGGCAGAAGCAATTCAGTATAGGGCAGAAAATAAAATAATGCCTTGACTTAGTGACTTAGTGACTCAGTGACTCAGTGACTTAGTAGGGGGTGAGTCCGATGAGTGAGATGGCGAGAGAAGGGTCATCCACAACAAATGGGGGTAGGGGGGGTGTGCGTCGGCCTCTGACTTTTATTACATTGGCTTATTGTGTGGGGTTATTTCTGGCTAGGAGTTTTTATCCTGTTAGCTGGGAAATGATTTTCCCCTCGGGCATTGTTTTTTTGATGGTGTTTTTTTTAAGTCTTTTTTACTGGCGACAGCGTTTTTCATCTGTATTCATGATGGTAGCATTGCTACCTTTTTTTCTTTTTTTGGCAGTATTTAATTACCAGGGAACGGCGGCTCGCTACAAGGGCAACTTGGTCGAATTTGCCGGGGAGAGATTGACTTTAAAAGGCAGTATAGTGGCGGAACCGGTGGTTTATAGTGAGAGAACGGTTTATCTCTTGGCAGCGGAAAGCATTAGCTTGGATGGGCGAGATTACCCGGCGGCAGGTCGAGTACGGTTGTTAGCTGGTTATGCCCCTGATCAAGGAGAGTCTTTTCTCTACGGTGATCGGGTCAAGGTTACTGGTCGGTTGACTTTACCGGCAGGCTCTCGCAATCCTGGCGGTTTTGCTCGCAATAAGTTTCTTCTAGCGCAGGGTGCCGGGGCACAGATCTATATTTCACCGGGGCAGGGAGAAATATTAGCGCCAAATGGGAATGATGCATCCTGGAAATCTTCGTTTATGCGTCTGGTGCATCGTTTGAAAAATCGCACTTTAACTGTCTTTCAAGATGTTTTGGGGACAGATGAGTCTGCCTTGCTCGGTGGTATTCTCTTTGGGCTGCGTTCTGGGTTGCCGGAAAGAGTAGCGGAAAATTTCCGAGGTGCCGGAGTAGCCCATTTGCTGGCTGTTTCCGGGCTTCACGTGGGCTTGGTGGGCGTTCTTGTTTTTAAATTGCTGGGATGGCTGAAAGTAAAGGAAGATTACCGTTACCTAGGTAGCATCCCGGCGGTGCTGATTTTTGCTTTTTTTACTGGTTTTCGCCCGGCGGTTTTGCGTGCTCTGCTTATGTTTTTTGCTTTAGTAGGGGGGAAACTTTTAGGCAGGGAAAGAGATTTCCTGACCGCATTATCTTTGGCAGCTCTTGTTACCCTAGTTTATAATCCCTTTTTTCTTTTTACACCCGGGTTTCAACTCTCCTATGCCGGTGTTATTTTTATTCTCTTCATCTACCCTGAGATAAAGTCTTTCTTAACTTTTTTGCCAGCTTTTTTACAAGACCTGACGGCGGTATCTTTAGCCGCCCAGCTAGGGGTGCTGCCGCTAACAGCTTATTATTTTGGGCAGATTTCTTTGATAGCTCTTTTGAGCAACTTGGTGTTGTTGCCTTTCATGAGCATTGTTCTAGGTGGAGGTTTGCTGGCAGCTGTCTTAGTGAACATCTGGGCTGGTGCAGGCATGTTATTTTTGTACGTGCTCTCTCCAGTGCTGACTTTTTTTCTCATCATTACAGATGCTTTTGCTGCTGTGCCGCTGGCTTCTTTGGGTGTTAGCACTTCGCTTGCTTTTCTTCTCTTTTATTACGCCTGTTTTCTTGTTATTCTCAACCGGCATAAAGTTAAACAGCATTTTATGAGTTATATTGCTGGTCGCAATTTCAGCCGGGAAAGAATAACTCTGGTAGTTTTATTGCTGGTTTGCTTGATTTTGGTGGGGGGGCTGGTTGCTGATGTCTTGCAGGGTAGAATACTGGAAGTGGTATTTCTGGACGTGGGACAGGGTGCGTCTGTTTATATTCGCACTCCTGGCGGTAAGCATATGCTTGTAGACACTGGTGGGGCTTTGTTTGGCTCCGGTGATTGGGATGTCGGGAGAGAGATAGTCGTTCCTTTCCTTAAAGCTAAAGGAGTGGCGCAGCTAGATATACTTTTTATTACCCAGCCTTCTGTTGATCATTATCGTGGCGCTTTTGCTGTACTGGCAGCTTTTCCACCTCGCCTTTTGGCTGTTGGCTGTTTAGAAGGAAATGAAGAAGATGCGGAGTATCGCCAGCTGTTATCTTTAGCTGGGGAAAAAGGCATTGCAGTAGTACAGCTTTTTGCGGGCGATAGGATAAATTTAGAAGAGGGGTTGATCCTGCAGGTTTCAAATCCACCCCAACGTTTTTTTACAGGGACCTCTGCTGAAAACAATAATTCACTGGTAATAAGGTTGGAGTACGGTCAAGCAAGTTTCCTCTTTACAGGAGACATCGAAGCGGCGGCAGAAACACGCTTGGTTCAAAGCTCTTTTCCCCTAGAGAGTACTTTTTTACAGGTACCGCATCACGGTAGCAAGACTTCAAGCAGTGAAAAGTTTTTACAAAAGGTGAACTCTGCTTATGCTGTTATTTCCGTAGGGCAGTTTAACCCTTTCGGGCATCCCTCGCCAGAGGTTGTAGAAAGGCTAAACAGCCGGGGAGTGACCCTTTTCCGCACCGACCTGCACGGGGCGGTAACGATTCGTACAGATGGGACAAGGTATGATATCAGGATAATGCTCTCGGAGTAGTTACCGTTAATCTTTATAAAGCAAAATAACTGCCTCGGCTAATTTTGCTAGGGGAACTCCTTTGTTCATGCTTTGCTGGCGCAGCTTATTGTAAGCATCAGCTTCACTTAAATGCAGGTTTTTCATCAACAAACCTTTGGCTTGTTCGACGATTTTTCTGTTTTTAAGAGATTCTTCCAGTTGGTGGAGTTTTTCTTCGACCTGGGAGAGGTGAGAAAAGGCAGTTAGAGCACTCTGAACAGAGGGTAAGAGGTTTGCCGGGGTGATGGGCTTTAGTGTAAAAGCGAAAATCCAGGTGTTTTCTGCTCTGCTGGTCATTTCGGATGGACAGCTGGAAGTAAGCAGAAGAATAGGAGCAATCTTGTCTGCTGAAATTATTTTTGCTAGTTCCAGACCGCTGATATCAGGTAAATCTGTATCCAAAATAATTAAATCCAAAGATAATGCCCTTATAAGACGTAGTGCACTGATTCCACCGGGAGATTCTCCTGCTATTTTGTAGCCGGCAGGGATAAGAATGCTTTTCAGTTTTTTTATTAAATTTTCTTGGCTGGAAATTAGAAAAATATTTTTCACGCAGTTAATCCTCGTCCTTCAACGGAAATAAGCTTGAATAAAGCTAA
>CAZLTH010000107.1:0-6103 GCA_964562355.1 uncultured Syntrophomonadaceae bacterium
AGGGTAACAAAGGAAGTATTTGATGGCGAAGATTACGTTTATCGGTGCGGGAAGTCTTGGTTTCACTCGTAATTTGGTCAGGGATATATTAACCTTTCCCCTTCTAAAAGACTCAACGCTGGTTCTGATGGATGTAGATAAGGAGCGGCTTGAGTTTGCTCTGAAGGCGGTCCAGAGTATCATTGACAAAGGGAAGTATCCAGCTAAGGTTGAAGCCACAATGGACCGGAAAAAAGCACTCAAAGGCGCAGATGTGGTCCTGTGTACTATACTGGCTGGGGGAGTGCAGGTGTGGCGGCATGATATTGAAATTCCCAGGAAATACGGGGTTGATATTAATGTGGGTGATACTCGCGGCCCGGCTGGTATTTTCCGGGCCCTGCGCACCATACCGGTAATGCTAAGTATCTGCCGTGATATGGAACGTTATTGCCCGAATGCGAGCCTGCTTAACTATACTAATCCCATGGCCATGTTATGCCGGGCCATGCAGAAGAAAACACATATTCGGGTCACCGGATTGTGTCATAGTGTTCAGGGCACAGCAGAAATGCTGGCCGGGTGGATTAATACCCCGATGGACCAGATCGCTTATCTATGTGCCGGAATCAATCATCAAGCCTGGTTCATTAAATACGAAAAGAACGGCAAAGATGCCTACCCTTTGATTCGCCAGGCACTCAGGAAGAAGAAAATTTACATGGAGGAAATTGTCCGTAACGAAATGTTCCTTCATTTAGGTTATTATGTCACCGAATCCAGCGGGCATAACTCAGAATACAACTGGTGGTTCCGCAAGAGACCTGACCTTATAAAGAAATACTGCCTCTCTGGAACAGGCTGGAATCCCGGGGAATATGCCTATATCTTGAAAGAATATCTAAAAACCGAAAAGACCTGGAAAAAAGATGTGAAAGAATGGTTTGATGAAGGGGCACCGATATCTTTAGACAGAGGACATGAATATGCGGCCCCCATTATCAATGCCTTAGAGGGAGGAGAGCCATTTCAGTTCAATGGCAATGTGCCCAATACCGGGATTATCACTAACCTTCCGGATGATGTATGTGTAGAGGTTCCGGTTCTGTCAAACAGGCGCGGCTTCAATCCCATCCATGTCGGCGCTCTCCCTCCACAATGCGCTGCTCTCAACAACATAAATATTGCTGTTGAAGAGATGGCTGTGGAGGCCGCCTTGACCGGAAACCCTACACTGGTATTTCAGTCTGTTGTTTATGACCCCCTTACTGCCGCAGTGCTATCTCTTGCCGAGATCAAGAAGATGGTCAGTGAGATGCTGCGAAAAAATCGGAGCTATCTACCACAATTCAAGAGCATAAAGATATGAGAGGTGAGCTTGAAGCTGATTCTGCAAAAAAATTCCCCGCATTTTTTTAAAGCATAGGAAAGTATAAAATACTTTCCTATGCGGATTAGGGGTGTTAGGGGGCATAATCTGATGCCCCTTAAGGGGTAACAGTGAGCGCAGCGAACGCCCTAGGGGGAACCCCTGGGAAGGAAATGAGCGAAGCGAATTTTCTTGCTGTATAGGAATTTTTCACTCCCTTTGGGGAGCACTCTTTAGTGTAGTGTTAATAGTAAGGAAAGTATTCTACAGCCGAAGGCAGTACCGGCCTTTAGCCAGTACTGTTTCACCGTACTGCTTCACCGTATACTTTCCTATACTGCAAAAAATCTTGCCTTTGGCATAGGAAAGATAAATTGAGGAGGAGAGAGAAAATGGAAAGGATGAGATGGTTTCATGAGGCCAGGTTTGGGATTTTCATTCACTGGGGTCTTTATTCCCTCCTTGGCCGGGGGGAGTGGGTAATGTATCATGAGAGAATCCCCAGGGAGGAATACGCAAAACTTGCTGAGAGGTTCAATCCGGAGAGGTTTGATGCCCAATCCTGGGTGGATTTAGCCAAGCGCGCTGGAGCAAAATACATGGTTTTAACCACCCGGCACCACGATGGTTTCTGTCTTTTTGATAGTAAGGTAAGCGACTTTACCTCGGTGAAGACAAAAGCCAGAAGAGACTTTGTTAAGGAGTATGTGGAGGCGGCAAGACAAGCAGGGATGAAGATTGGTTTTTATTATTCCCTCCTTGACTGGAGATTCCCCGGCTACTTTAACCGGGAAAAATATCCGGAAAGCTTTGAGGAGATGGTAAGGCAAGCTCATTCACAGGTAAAAGAACTTATGACCCAGTACGGTAAAATTGATTATCTTTTCTACGATGGAGGGTGGATTCCAGAGGTTAAATCTAACCATACCTTGATGGAACAGGCAGATTCCCCTGACATGGCAAAGTTATGGCGTTCCCAGGAGTTAAACGCTATGGTTCGAAAACTCCAGCCCCAGATTATCATCAACAATCGCTCAGGACTTCCTGAGGATGTGGATACCCCGGAGCAGTATGTGGCTGCTTCCCCCAAGGGGAGAGCATGGGAAAGCTGTATGACAATTGGAGATAGCTGTGGATGGGGCTATATCAAACATAACCCGAATCTTAAATCTGCCACTCAGCTTATTCAGTATCTGGTCCAGGCAGCAAGCGGGGAGGGGAATTACCTTCTTAACATAGGTCCTAAACCCGATGGAACAATAAGGCAAGAAGAGGTCGAGCGTCTCCTGAGAATTGGAGAATGGATTGAGCTTCATGGTGACTCCATTTATGGTTCGGAGAGAGTCCCCGAAGGCTTTGGCCGGGGGATGCTTGGACCCTGGACCGCCAGAGGAAACACCGCCTACCTTCATGTCTTTCGATGGCCTGGGGAAATTGCCCCGCTTGCTGGAATTAAAAACAAGGTTATCTCTGCCCGCATCCTTACCACAGGTCAAGAGGTAGAAGTTGAACAAAAACCCCAGGGTCATCTTTTTATCAAGGTGTTGCCTGAAGAACCTCCTGATAGGCATGATACTGTGATAAAACTTGAACTTGAGGGGAAGTTAGAAGCGTTCAACTACGAAGGTATTCCGCTTTAAAGAATCAGGGATCCTGAAGGGGTAGAAAATTTGACATTGTGGTGGATGAAAATTACGCCTCACCGACGGTGTTGTATACGCATGAAACTAACAATAGTCAATAGCATCATGGCAGAAGATATGGGTAAATGGCATGCGAAAACAGCTAAAAACAATGATTTTGAGCCAAAACAAGCAAATAGAGCGCTTTTGTGAAGTTCAAAAACCAAAGGTTATGTCATATTGTGTTTGACAAATAGCCATTTCTCAATTTTGCACAATGCTCGGTGGAGACGCGAGAATAGTAGAGAGACTGTCAAATTTATTAGGGGTTCAGAATCCCTGAAGAATAGGAAGGAGTGAAAACATCATGCCAAATACCCTAACGGGCACAGGCGCACAGCGTTTACCGGCTACAAGGAGAGTTAAGCCTAACGTTCCTACCTTCGGAGTATTTGCTACCTGCGACCCGCGCATTGATACTGCTTCCCGTAGCCGCGCAGTAAACATTGTAGAGATGTCCGCTGATATTATTGCCAATGCGGTGAGGATGCCCGATAAGACACCCGCCCGGGTGGTCTGGTCACCAATCCTGGTAGATGGAGAAGTTCAGGCAGATATTGTTGCTCAGCAGTTTCGTAATACAGGCGTGAATATCTTAGTCTGCGCTCCGGATACCTGGGCTTTCCCCCAGTTAAGTTTGATTTCTCTTTTGCAGCAATTTCCGGCTGATACACCTATTAATCTAACCTGCGGTAACAGCGGTCCCAAACCAGGTGTAGTTTTCACCCATGCGGCCAGTGGTGCTATTTCCCAGTACGGGCGTCTCATCCATATAAATGTGGGGACCTGGCCGGACAGGGGATTAAGACCGAAGATGACCAGAGAGACGGCTTCCGGTCTTATTGACTGGTGTTATGCCGCCCTTACTACCCAGGCTCTTAAGGGCAAGCGGGTGGTGATCTTAGGTCATGATTCAATGGGTATGGAGACAGCCCTGGCCCATATTATCCCCACCCGTAATATCTTTGGGATAGAGATTACCCGATTGGATATGAAACTCTTCGCTGATATGCTCCAGAAAGAGGCCTACAATAAAAAAGAACTTACAAAGCTACGCACCTGGCTGGACAAGATGGTGGGCAAGAGGATTGAACTTCGTAATGAGGAAGACAGCCAGCGCCTTGACAAAAGCCTGGCCATGTATCTCATCAAACGAGATTTGATGAGAGACCTCAATGCCGTCGGCGGTGGATTCATGAGCCAGTTGGAATGGGGCTCAGATACCCGTGGCATTCCCCTACCGGTGGCTGATATAATGGAATCTCTATTTAATTCTACCTTTGACCATAACGGCCCTAAGCCACCCATACCTTATGCTACTGAGGCGGATGTCCAGGGACTTCTGACCATGCTTTTCTTTACTTACCTTACCGGAGGCAATCCGCCACTGTTTATGGACTTCCGTAAGGTCTGGGAGCCGTGGGAGATCAATGATTTGGCCCGCCAGCTTAAAATTAAAGGACTGAAAGGAACCACGCTCTGGGAGGAGAAGGGACTGGTGGATGGCGATAACTCAGGCAGTGCCTCTTTCGACTGGGCGGCCAAACCCGGTTCATCACCAAAACAGATTATGTCCCGGGTTTCGTTCCCCCTGGCAGATGAATATTATTTCCCGGGAATGGGCAATTCAGTTACCTTTATTTCACCTGGTGGGATTGAAGGTATTGCTGGAAGATTAGCCTATAGTTCCCTCTCCGGTATGTTCTCACTTATCTGGGATGAGGCGGTTACAGTTGACCTCCCGGATAAGTTAGCAGAAGCAGTCTGTAGGACCTCTACCCCTACCTGGCCCCATACCTTTGTTGTGCCCAAATACGCCAGCATGGTTGAATACAAGCAATACGCCCCAGCCAACCATTTCCACATGACCTGGGGATTGAAGCCGAGGCGCCTTGAGTACTGGATGGACCTGAATAATGTGCTTTCGGCCACACCCTGGCAGGCCCGACCACAGTTTCTGGAAGGCATAGACAGACCCCTGCCTCTCCTTTATATTCAGAATGGAGGAGAGACTAATACCAAATTGAGATTGGCTGGGTCTCTGCCATCTTGACATTTCACTCGGAAGGCTTGACGTGAAACCGCAGCTTTGATACAATTCGCACAGCAGGAGGAAAACCAGTTTGAAAACTCAGAGATTTTTTGAGAGTGTGGTTAGATGTTATAAGGATTATCTTGGGGATGATCTAATTTCTATTGTTCTTTTCGGATCTCGGGCAAGAAGTGATAATGCCAGAGATAGTGATTATGATATTTTTATTACTGCAAAGAAATTACCCAGGAGTCCCTTAGAGAGACTTCTTTATATCCGAAAACCCATTGTGGCAAAGTTTGAGCAGAAAATATCCATAATCGCTAAAACCCCTAAGGAAGTGGAAAGCGGTTTTCCTCCCTTGTTTCTTGACCTTGGAATTGACGGGAAGATATTGTATGATAATGGATTCTTTAAGGAGAAGATTAGAAGGATAAGAAAGCTGATAAAAGAAGCAGGCCTGAGGAGAAGAGAGCGGGGAGGGGAATTTTACTGGGAGTGGTCCAAACCTCCGAAAGGGGGTTGGAAACTCGATTGGACGGGATATCGTGCATTATCAAGATGATGCTAAATATAGATTAAAACTGGCTGAGGGTTTCTTTAAGGAGGCAGAGGATGATGTTAAACTCAGTCGCTGGCGCTCTTGTGTGGATAATGCACAATTAGCGGTAGAGAATTCCGGCAAGGCTATTCTATGCCTCTTTGGACCCCTTGAAAAAACACATGAACCTTCGCTGCAATTAGAGAGGTTATTAGAGCAAAGACGTATACCAGGGAAGCTTGTGCCGCAGATTGAGGAGATTCTGCCTCTCCTCGGAGAACTTGGCTCAGAGGAACATTTTCTTACAGATTACGGTGATGAAGAGAGCTCATTATCACCTTGGGAGTTATTTTCAAAGGAAGACGCCGATAAAGCAATCGCAATAGCGAGGAAATGTCTCAGGGCCGCTAAAAGAGTCTGTAAGATTTACCTATCTGAAACCAGGAAAAAAAGTAAAAAAGGGAAGATGGTAGAAGAGAAACAATATATTGCAGTTGACC
>CAZLTH010000108.1:0-6036 GCA_964562355.1 uncultured Syntrophomonadaceae bacterium
TAGCGAACCTGACCTTCCCCATAAATAATTAACTTTGTAGAAGTCAGTGCTTCCAACCCCATGGGACCTCGCACATGTAATTTTTGTGTGCTTATTCCCATCTCAGCTCCCAGCCCAAATTCGTAACCATCAGTAAATCTTGTGGAAGCATTAATATAAACAGCGGCCGCATCTATTTTGGCCAGAAACTCTCTGGAGTTTTGATAGCTATTGGTAACAATTGCCTCTGAATGTCCTGATCCGTATTTGTTGATATGATCAATTGCTTCTCCTAAGGAGTGAACTACTTTTACTGCCAGAATCATATCTAAATACTCAGTTTCCCAATCTTTTTCTGTGGCTAAAATAACCTCTGAAAAAATCTCTTTTGTTCTGGCACAACCTCTAATTTCTACGCCTCTCTTTACCATTTCTTGCAAAATACCTGCTAAGCATTTAGGAGCAATATCCGCATGCACCAGCAATGTTTCCATGGCATTGCATACTCCGGGGCGGTGCGTTTTGGCATTAACAGCAATTTCCTTGGCCATATTTATATCAGCTACAGCATCTATATAAGTATGACAGTTACCTTCTCCCGTTTCTATAACCGGTACCTGTGAATTCTTGACAACGCTTTGAATTAATCCCCTGCCGCCGCGAGGAATAAGGACATCAAGATACTCTTTTTGCTGCATGAGCTCAATAGCCGACTCCCTAGAGATATCTTCAATCAATGATACAGCATCAACTGGTACTTCTGTATGTGCCAAGGCATTCCTAATAACTTTTACCAGCGCTCTGTTAGAGTTTATTGCTTCAGAACTACCACGCAAGATAACAGCATTACCGGTTTTTAAAGAAAGTGCAGTAGCATCTACAGTAACATTCGGTCTAGCTTCATAAATTATACCAATTACTCCCAGGGGAACCTTAACTTTACCTATCTGCAAGCCGTTGGGACGCTTCCACATGGAAGTAACTTCACCGATAGGATCATCAAGGTCAATAATTTCATGGATACCCATAGCCATATCTTCAATTCTGGCCGGAGTTAACTGTAGGCGATCATAGAACGCTTGTGTATGATTTTGAGAAGCAACTAAATTACTTAAATCAATTTCATTGGCTTGCAAAATGTTTTCTGCCTCATTTAATAATGCAACAGCAATGCCGAGTAAAGCTTTATTCTTCTTCTCAGATGATAAATTTGCCAATACCTCGGCAGCTTTCTTGGCCTTTTTGCCTTTACTTGCAACTTCGGATTCCAACAAAATCATAACCTCCTTTTATATGTTGGGGGACACGATGGTTAGGGTTATCGTGTCCCCCTTCCACTAGATCGATAAAATTTTTGCCAATTCAAACAGCTCTTTGGTAAAATATTTTTTTTCCTTCATAGCTTCATCTATATCTAAACTCTTGGCTTTTCCTTGTTGCCAGGCTACTATTTTCCCTCCCTGGTTATTCAATAGAATATCTACCGCCATTCCTCCCATCACACTGGCCAGCATTCTGTCAAAAGCAGAGGGAGTGCCGCCTCTTTGCAGATGCCCTAAAATAGTAACCCTTGTTTCCATTTGCGTCCTGTTTTTAATTTCTTCTCCAATTTTTAAAGCACTACCAGCCCCTTCTGCTACTAAAATAATACTATGCAACTTTCCTCTCTCCACACCTCTCCGTAACCGTTTACAAACACCATCAAGGTCAAAATGAACTTCTGGAATGAGAATAGACTCTGCCCCTCCGGCCAACCCGGCCATCAAAGCAATAGCCCCAGAATCTCTTCCCATTACCTCAACCACATAAACCCTTTCATGTGATGTCGCTGTGTCCCTCAACTTATTTATAGCATCGGTAACCGTATTTACCGCAGTATCAAATCCGATAGTGTTTTCTGTGCCAAAAATATCATTATCTATAGTAGCCGGAATACCAACTGTATTGACGCCTTTTTCAAAAAGAGCTTTGGCTCCCCTAAATGAACCATCTCCACCTATAACCACCAACCCAGAAATACCTAGTTTTTTAATAAAAGTTAAGGCCTTTTCCTGCCCTTCCTTGCTTTTAAACTCTTCACAGCGCGCAGTCCTGAGCATTGTGCCCCCCCTCTGTATAATGTCTCCAACAGAGCCCATCTCCAGCTCCCTGCATTTTCCATTAATTAATCCCCAAAAACCTCTTTCGATACCGACAACTTCAGCTCCATGATAAATCCCTTTTCTTACTACTGCCCTTATCGCAGCATTCATTCCTGGGGCATCTCCTCCACTTGTTAAAACACCTATCCTCATCTTGGTAAAAAACCTCCTTCTATTGCTCTGTCTTTAAAATATCCTCAAAGTTGCCTAAGCTGTTACACTCTATTTTACCGCATAGGAAGTTGACTTTTTTAGAGCTACATTTTCCGCTCCGAGAAGTTGCTTTAAATCAGTAAACAAAGCTTCCTCTTCTTTGACCCAGCATTTTTCTTCCGTCAAAATTACCTTAGATGATTCTGAAAAATATAAATATACAGGGATACTGCCAGGTTCATTTGCTAAAAGCTCTTTCAACTCAAAAAGCTTGCTTACATTCTCTTTCTTTTCTATTTTTAAGAAAAGCTGCAGTGGCTCATCTTGTAGAGGGCTAATTTCCTTACAAATAACTTTCTTCTCTTCTTCCTCCCGAGAATTCACAGTACCTTTTACAAGAACAACCTTATCTTCTATTAAAAGAGAACGGTATTTTTCGTATATGTCTGTAAAAACTACTACTTCCAACGACCCTGTCAAGTCTTCTATCTCCAGAAAACACATTGGCTTGCCTTTTTTGGTAATGATAGATTTTACGCTATTAATAAGACCGGCTACAGTAACAGCTGTTTTATCTTTAGTTTCTGGCAAAGCCCTAACAGGCATAAGATTCGGTATATGCATCAGGAGTTCTTTATACTGTTGCAGTGGATGACCAGAAATATATAAGCCTAGAACTTCCTTTTCCATGAGAAGTTTTTCCTTGACAGAAATATCTTCAATCTCAGGAAGATTATCTTTTAAGATGTCTTGCTGCTTTCCGGAGTCGGTGCCACGCAACATGTCAGCAAAAGACATTTGTCCATTTTCTTTGTCCTTTTGTTCCTGATGAGTAATGGCCATAGTCTCCGGTAAAATAGCCAATAATTGAGAACGGTGTCCTCCTAGCGTATCAAAAGCACCGCTTTTCAGAAGGCTCTCAAGAGCTTTTTTATTACAGGTTCTTAAATTCACCCTAGAACAAAAATCACGTAATGATTGAAAATAGCCTTCTTTTTCTCTCGCCTTTATTATTGACTCTATAGCAGCAAAGCCAACGTTTTTTATTGCTGCCAAACCGAAACGGATTTTGTTTTTAGCCGTAACAGTAAAATTTATATAACTTTCATTGATGTCAGGAGGTAAAACTTCCAAGCCCTGTTTTTGACAATCGTTTATATATAAAGGTATTTTATCAGTGGAAGACATAGCATTGGTAAGTGTTGCAGCCATGAATTCTACAGAGAAGTTCGCTTTAAGATACGCTGTTTGATAAGCAATCAAAGCATAAGCGGCAGCATGAGATTTATTAAATCCGTAAGAAGCAAATTTTAAAATCAATTCATAAAGCTCGTTCGCTAATCTTCTGGAATAATTTTTTTTAGCACAGCCATCCACAAACATTTTACGCTGTTCATTTAAAATTTCAGCTTTCTTTTTACCAATTGCCCGGCGTAATAAATCTGCTTGTCCAAGAGAAAAACCAGCCAATTTAGAAGCAATCTGTATTATTTGTTCTTGATAGACCATAACTCCATAGGTCTCTTTTAAAATTGGTTCTAAATGTGGATGCAAGTATTTTATAGAAGTTTTACCGTGCTTACTTTTAATAAATGTAGGTATCTGCTCCATAGGCCCGGGACGATAAAGGGCCACTACAGCAATAATATCTTCAAATGTGCTTGGTTTCAACTCCTTTAAGACAGCACGCATGCCGCTACTTTCCAGTTGAAAAACCCCGGTTGTTTCTCCACGTGATAAAAGCTTAAAGGTATTTTCATCCGTTAATGAAATATCTTCTAATGAAATATCTTCGCTAAGGTAGGGGGACACATCTCCCTTTAAAGGGAGATGTGTCCCCCTTTGATTCGACCGATTTACCATATTTACTGTTTCTTCCATAATTGTCAATGTTTTTAATCCTAGGAAGTCCATTTTTAAGAGTCCCAGATCTTCTAGTGTCCCCATCGGAAACTGGGTCACTATATTATCTCCCGTTTTTTGCAGAGGAACATGGTTAACCAGCGGATTCTTAGAAATCACAATTCCAGCTGCATGCGTAGAAGCATGACGAGGGAGACCTTCTAATTTGAGTGAAATATTTATAAGTTTGGTAAATCTTTCGTCATTTTCATATATTTCCTTTAACTCAGGGCTTTGTTCTAGAGCATTTTTTATGGTCATGCCGGGTTGGAAGGGAATCATTTTAGCGAGCTTATCAGTCTCAGCGTAAGAAAAATTCAAAGCCCTACCCACATCTCTCACTGCCGCCCTAGCTGCCATTGTCCCAAAAGTAATTATTTGGGCAACATGGTCAGTGCCATATTTTGAAACAACATAATTAATCACCTTTTCCCTTTTTTCATAACAAAAATCTATATCGATATCAGGCATGGTTATGCGTTCCGGGTTTAAAAACCTTTCGAAAAGTAATCCGTATTTTAGTGGGTCGATATCTGTTATTTTCAGAGCATAAGCAACTAAGCTCCCAGCCGCAGATCCCCTGCCGGGACCTACCAAAATATTATTTCTGCGAGCAAAGCTGATAAAATCCCAAACAATTAAAAAATAACTGGCATACTTCATTTTAGAAATAACTTCTAACTCATACTCGATTCTTTCACTTATCTCTGTCGTAATTTTTGCATAACGCTCCTGCAATCCCTCCAAACAAAGTTTTTTTAGATAGTCGTTTTCATTATAGTTAGAAGGCAAGTCGTAATGAGGTAAAAATGTTTTATCAAAATTAAAATCGACATTACACCTAGCAGCGATTTTTTTTGTGTTTTCTAGAGACTCCGGAAGATCAGGAAAAAGCTTGTTCATTTCCTCTGCTGATTTAAGGTAAAACTCTTCTCCGGGAAACTTCATGCGTTTTTCCTCATCAATGTTTTTACCTGTTTGTATGCACAGGAGGATATCATGAGCCTCAGCATCTTCCTTTGCCAGATAATGCACATCATTGGTAGCCACCAACGGTACGCCTGTTTTTTGACTTAAAAGAAAAAGTTCTTTATTTAACTGTATTTGTTCCGGCAATCCATAGTTCTGTATCTCCAGATAATAATTTTCTTTACCAAACATTTTTTGATAGATGAAAACTATTTCTGCAGCTTTCTCTCTTTCCCCTCGCATCAATAGAGTCGGTACTTCTCCTGACAAACAAGCACTTAAAGCAATCAGACCATCACTATATTTTTCTAAAAGTTCTCTATCCACTCTGGGCTTGTAGTAAAACCCTTCCGTGGAAGCTTGAGATACAAGTTTCATAAGATTATTATATCCCGTATTATTTCTTGCTAAAAGAACTAGGTGATATTGAAAATCATCTTTTTTCACTTTTTTGTCAAAGCGAGTTCGGGGAGCTACATAGACTTCACAGCCAATAATCGGCTTAATACCCTCACTTTTGCAGGCTTTATAAAAATCAACGACCCCATACATAGTACCGTGGTCAGTTATAGCTAATGAGGACATGCCGAAATCTTTAGCCGCTGCTGCTAGTTTTTTTACTTTGGCAGCACCATCCAACAAACTGTACTCGGTATGTACATGAAGATGAACAAAATTTGTCACCGCTAATTTCCTCCTAATCTTATAACCTCTTTACTTCGACTCTTTTAATAAAAAATCCTTTCAAATATTAAATTTGACTAAGCAACCGGAAACGAAGCAAAGGAAAAAGTGGGGACGGTTATGGATTGGTTTAAAGTGTAAGAGAAAAGATTCCTTAGGGCCTGTGATGAAATAAACTGTGCAATATTGCGAAGGATTTTCGTTCATA
>CAZLTH010000109.1:0-6022 GCA_964562355.1 uncultured Syntrophomonadaceae bacterium
TTTACTGGTCGGAGCGACAGGATTTGAACCTGCGACCTCTTGGTCCCGAACCAAGCGCGCTACCAAGCTGCGCTACGCCCCGACTTTGCAGGATTTATTATAGCATACTTAACAGCTAAAAAAAAGAAGGTGTTTTCATTTTAGGTGAAGAAAAAGCAATGTTATGATAAAAATAGGGGGGAGTATAATGATTTACGAATTTCAGAATAACAAGCCGGCACTCCATGACACGATATATGTGGCATCGGGGGTATGTATTATTGGAAGAGTAGAGATAGAAGGATATAGCAGTATCTGGTTTAACACAGTGATAAGAGGAGATGTTAACTTCATTAAAATAGGGCGACATACTAATATTCAAGATGGATCTGTAATTCATGTTGATACTAACTATCCTACAGAAATTGGAGACTATGTTTCGGCAGGACATAAAGTTATTATTCATGGCAGTAAGGTGGGTTCTGGTTGCCTCATAGGCATGGGTGCGGTTCTTCTGGACGGCTCGGTAATTGGGGAAAATACGCTCATAGGAGCAAACAGCCTAGTCAGGGAAGGACAGGTAATTCCGGCAGGAGTTTTAGCGGTGGGTACTCCTGCTCGTGTGTTGCGAGACTTAAAACCGGCAGAAATAAAGCGTTTCAGACTACTCGCAGAGGGTTATTCTGAAAGAGCCCAGATATTTAGAAAAGAGATGGTCGTAGGAGGATAGATGGGATATATGGAAGTGGAATAAGTATCAGAGAGTAGCAAGTGGCACTTATTTGCTGTTTTTTGTATTTTCTTGGCAAATATGAGCAGGATAAAGATAAAACAGTGTCGAATTTACTCTATCAGTGTAAATAAACTACATTTGAAAGGGTGAATTCGATGTCGCTTGCTTTGGGAAAAAAAATTATGATTGTGCGCCGGTTAAAGCGATTTACGCAGAAGAGACTGGCTGAGAGTATCGGGATTTCTATCAGCCAGATGAGTATCATTGAACAAGGTAGAAAGTTTCCCCAGACAGATTTAATAGTCAAAATAGCAGATACCCTAGAGGTTTCTTTGAACGAGTTTTTTATTTTGCCGGAAAGTATGAAAAAGCATGCTTTGATGTAAGATTCTACAGGTTTTTTTACTATGATTATGGGCTATTAATACGGATGCATTTGTGAGGTGAACTAGACGATTGTTTATTGGTAAGGTTCATATTGATAATCCTATTTTCTCTGCTCCTATGGCCGGCGTTAGTGATATGGTCTACCGCAGACTAGTTAAAGAAGCCGGAGCCGGTTTGGTTTGTACGGAAATGGTTAGTGCTAAGGGATTGTCCTATAATCGACAGAAGGCTTTACCATTGCTTAGATTATCTGCTGAGGAAAAACCTACTAGTTTTCAGATTTTTGGGTCTGATCCAGCCTATATGTCTCAGGCTGCACAGGAACTAGCAGCATTAGGGGCAGATATTATTGATATTAATATGGGTTGTCCTGTACACAAAGTAGTCAAAAAAGGAGAAGGCTGTGCTCTTATGCGAGACGCTTCACAAGCAGCAGGAATTATTTCCGCAGTGACAGAAGCGGTCTCTATCCCCGTTACTGTTAAGATACGTAAGGGGTGGGATGATGAGCATGTTAATGCTGTAGAGATGGCTTTGTTGGCTGAATCAAAAGGAGCGGCGGCGGTTACCGTTCACGGTCGTACTCGGGAACAGTTTTATAGTGGTAAGGTTGATTTGGATATCATCAGGCAGGTAGCAGAAGCTTTAGAAATACCTGTTGTAGGTAACGGAGATATTTTTTCACCCTCGGATGCTTTGCATATGTTTAAGATAACAGGGTGTGCTGCGGTTATGATTGCTAGGGGAGGAATGGGAAACCCTTGGATATTTAAAAGAACGCTGCATTATCTAAAAACAGGGGAGTTGCTGCCGCTGCCAACTGCTCTTGAAAAGATACAGATGGCGGTAAAACACTTGGAACTTCTCGTTTCACTCAAAGGTGAGGAAATAGCTGTGCGCCAGATGCGTAAGCATGCTTCTTGGTATATCAAGGGGTTGAAAGATGCGGCTAGGGTTCGTCAGGATATTTGTCGGACAACAACTCAAGAAGAGATGAAAAAAAGGTTGCTCAATTATGCCCATAGCCATCTAGGATGACAAATCGTTTTTCTTATATGGGTTGCCCAAGAGGATAAAAGGATAGTTTTCTAGATAATAATATATTAGGCAGGAACTAGGGGTTCTTTAACGAAATTAATATTAAAGGTGGGATAAGGAGAGCATTAAATTAATGATTGAACTTTTGATTCGGGGAGGGACACTGGTGGATCCTCTCCAAGGTATCCATGGTATAAGAGATATTTTAGTAAAAGAAGGAAAGGTGGCTATTGTTGGCAGAGGATTGTCTGTTGATGAAAGTACCCGGGTAATAGATGCTGATGGAAAATTAGTTTTGCCGGGGCTTATTGATCTCCATGTTCATTTAAGGGAGCCGGGAGGAGAGAGCAAGGAAACTATTGCTAGTGGATGTGCTGCTGCTGTTGCTGGTGGTTTTACTTCTTTGTGTTGCATGCCCAATACCGCTCCGGTAGCTGATAATGCCCTTGTTATCAGCTACGTACAGAACAAAGTGAAAAAGCTGCCTCTATCTCCGCAGGTTTACCCTGTAGGCGCCCTTACTAGGGATTTGGCGGGGTTTGAGCTGGCTGAAATGGTTGGTATGAAGAGAACGGGAGTAAAGGCGGTTTCTGATGATGGCAGAACAATAGCTTCTGCTGCAGTTATGGCTAAGGCTATGAAAAAGGCAGCAGAGCTAGGGCTGAAGGTCATAAGCCATTGTGACGATCCCGAACTTGCTGTAGGAGATATGAACGAGGGGTCACAGTCAGTTTTTCTAGGCATTGCTGGTAGTCCGGCTGTTGCTGAAACAATAATTGTAGCACGAGATATACTCTTATGTGAACATACAGGGTGTTCCCTCCATATTGCACATGTCAGTACTGCCGGGGCGGTGGAGCAGATTTCTCGTGCCAAAGAAAAAGGGTTGCCAGTAACGGCAGAGGTAACCCCACACCATCTTTCTTTAACGGAAGAATCTGTGACCGGGTTTAGTGCTGATTTTAAGATGAATCCCCCATTGCGTACTGTATCGGACAGAAATGCCTTACGAAGCGCCTTGAAAACAGGCATTATTGATTGTATAGCCACAGATCATGCGCCGCACACACCAGCAGAAAAGGCAGTGGAGTTTTCTGCTGCTCCGTGTGGGGTGGCGGGTCTAGAGACGGCCTTAGCGGTAGTTATGACAGATTTGGTTTTGCCGGGATTTCTTTCTTTGGAGGAATTAGTGCAACGTTTCTCTGTTGCGCCTGCCTGCTTTTTAGGTATTGAGGGAGGAACGTTAAAGGTAGGGTTTCCGGCTGATATTACCATAGTAGACAAAAATAAAAAACAAGTAGTAGAGAGAGAAAAGTTTGTTTCCAAAGGTCGTAATACCCCCTTTCAGGGACGTATTCTACAAGGATGGCCTGTAATGACTATTTTGCGTGGGAAGGTGGCTACTTGGTGACTGAAAGAGATAAAAAACCGGTTATGTCAGTAAAAATAGGTGATATTACCTTGCAGAACCCGGTATTGTCCGCTTCGGGGTGTTTCGCTTTTGGTCAGGAATACAGGTCTTTTTTTGATATTAATGAATTGGGTGCTATTGTGGTCAAAGGAACGACACTGGAGTCTCGCCCGGGAAACCCGCCGCCTCGCCTAGCAGAGACGCCGGCAGGTCTTTTAAATGCCATTGGACTACAAAACCCGGGAGTAGAGGCAGTTATCAAGAAGGAGCTGCCTCTACTTTCAGATGTTAGTTCACCGGTGATAGTTAATATTGCCGGCAGTACTCTGGAAGAATATGTAGAAGTGGCCCGACGTCTGGACAAAGTTGCTGGTGTGGCTGCTCTGGAATTAAATGTTTCCTGCCCCAATGTGACTAGGGGAGGACTAGCTTTTGGTACTTGTCCCCAAGGGATAGAGGAGCTGGTGAGAGAAGTAAAAAAGTCAGTAACAAAAACTGTGATTGTTAAACTATCACCTAACGTAACGGATATTACATCTGTTGCTGTTGGTGCGGCCAGAGGGGGCGCAGACGCCCTTTCTCTTATCAATACATTGGTGGGTATGAGTATTGATATAGAGAGACAGCGACCTGTTTTGGGTAATATCACCGGCGGACTTTCCGGCCCGGCGGTACTACCTGTTGCTTTGCGTATGGTCTGGCAGGTAGCTGGGGAGGTTTCTTTGCCAATTATTGGCATGGGAGGCATTAGTTCGGCTGAAGATGCTTTGCAGTTTATACTGGCGGGAGCATCAGCAGTAGCTGTTGGCACCGCTGGCTTGGTAGATCCGACCATTTTCCCTCGTATAATTGCTGGCATAGAAAGTTATTTAATTAGAAAAGGTGCTAACTCCTTGCAAGATATTTGTGGGGCAGCCCGGGGAGGATGTTAGTGAGCAGATAAGTGAAAAGTGAAAAGTGAAGAGTGAAAAATGAAAAGTGAGGAAGGAGTAAGCAGATAAGCGAGAGCAACCTAATCCTCGTCGTGCTTTGTTCCTGCTTAGTTACTTAGTCACGGGGTTAGTAAGTCAGGAATAGAGAAAGAGAAAAGGTGATGAGAAGACATGACTGAAAACAAAAGTAAAATAATTGTGGCTTTGGATGTGTCAGAGGAGGATAAAGCACTGGAGTTGGTGGATTCTCTTGTTTCGTTGACGCCCTATTTTAAAGTAGGACTAGAGCTTTACTGTCATACCGGGTCGTATATTATCAATATGATTAAAGAAAAGGGTGGGCAGGTTTTTCTAGATTTAAAATTTCATGATATCCCTAACACTGTTGCTGGTGCCATGAGGGCTGCAGTTGCTAGAGGGATTTTTATGGTAAATCTGCATGCGACCGGGGGAGAGGAAATGCTAAAAGCTGCCACAGAAGCTGTACAGGAGGAGTCTGCCCGGTTGAAGGTAAAATCACCATTGGTGGTCGGGATAACGGTTTTGACGTCATTATCACCAGTGGCATTGGAACAAACAGGAGTGTCTCGTTCTCCTGCAGAGCAAGTAGTGGCTTTAGCACGTCTTTGTTATGATTGTGGTCTACAGGGAGTAGTTGCTTCTGCCCGGGAAGCAAAGATTTTGCGCCAAGAATTGGGATCTGATTTTAAGATTGTTACACCTGGAGTGCGACCGCAGGGAGATGAGCTTCAGGATCAGAAAAGGGTTATGACTCCTCGCAAAGCTGTGGAGGCCGGATCTGACTACCTAGTAATCGGTCGACCTATTACTAAGGCGCTTGATCCTTACACAGCTTTGAAAAACATACAGGAATCCATAAAAAAATGAATAAAATTGTAGGTGATTAAAGTGCTTTCTCGTACAGAAATATTTGAAATTTTTCGGGAAACAGAAGTATTGAAAGAAGGGCATTTTTTGCTTTCGTCAGGAAGGCACAGTTCGCAGTATCTTCAGTGTGCCCAAGTTTTTAAGTACCCTGATATTCTTGCTCGCCTGTGCCGTGATTTGGCAGATAAACTTGACAACAAAAAACCTGACCTGTGCATTGCTCCTGCCGTGGGAGGAATACTGCTGTCATACGAGATGGCGCGATTCTTGAAAGTGCCGGCCATATTTGCGGAAAGAGAAGCAGGTAAAATGGTCATGCGCCGGGGTTTCAATATTAACCTAGGGGAGCGGGTGCTGGTAGTAGAAGACGTGATTACCACAGGAGGTTCGGCAAAAGAGGTTGTTGAAATGGTGCGTGAATGGGGCGGTATAGTTACCGAAGTAGCAGTTATAGTTGATCGCAGTAAAGGGAAAGCATCTTTTGATGTTCCCTTAAAAAGTCTCATTGCCATAGATGTGGCCAGCTATACCCCGGAAGAGTGCCCATTATGTCTTAAAAGCAAACCGTTAGTTAAGCCAGGTAGCAGGGAGTTTTGAAAAGGCGAAAAGGTTAAGAGGTTAAGAGGCGAAAAGGTTAAGAGGTTAAGAGGCGAA
>CAZLTH010000110.1:0-6019 GCA_964562355.1 uncultured Syntrophomonadaceae bacterium
TTAAGTTGCGAAGATTATCACAATTTCTAACGGGTCAAAAGAAAGGAGAAAAGTCATGGGATTTAAAACAAAACTATTTCTGGCAGTAGTGGGACTATCTTTTGCCCTGGCACAAGTTAGTCTGGCTGAGGAGCTTCAGGAAAGGCAAGCCGGGGTATTTGACTTAGGTCAGGTGGTGGTGACGGCGACCAAAACGGAAAGAAGGGTTGAAGATGCTCCCGGCAGTGTTACAGTTGTCTCCAGGGAGGAGATTGAGCGACGTAACATCAAGACAGTGGATGAAGCCCTTTCAGAGCTCAAGGGTATTTTTGTAAAAAGGAACAAGGGATTGATGGATGCCGTACCTGCGGTGAGAATGAGGGGCTTTCCCGCCAACAGATACGTTCTGATTCTTTTGGACGGTCAGCCTTTAAATGACGGCTATACCGGTACATTGGAATGGGGAATGATGCCGGTAGATAATATCGAACGGATAGAGGTCATCCGAGGTCCGTGGTCGGCCCTTTACGGCGGCAATGCCATGGGTGGAGTGATTAATATCATTACCAAAACCCCTGAAAAATTAGATGTCAGCGTTACAGGAGGAGGTGGCACCAATAATACCCGGCGCTACCGTTTCAGTGTTGGTAATCGCTTTGCCGATAAGCTGAGTCTGCGTATTGGTTACGAAGAAGAATCAACGGACGGATATGTGACCAGGCCCGTGCTACGTAGGATCACGGCAGGGACGGGAACGGAATCCGGGGGCTATGCAATGAGTGACCAATTCGGAGACCCAACAATGTGGGTAGTAGGTAATACGGGTAATAACTATGCTGAAAGGAGCAGTTTTGATGCTAAGGCAACGTTTGATTTCTCTGATACCGGCCGCCTCTCCTTTACAGCCGTATCAGGACAACATGAATATGGCTATGGTCCGCCGAATACCTACATGGGAACCTTCACCGGGTCTGCCATCGCTGGAGCAGGTAAAAAAGCAAGCTTTAACCCAAATAATTTCATAAGCGGGACGGGTATTGGAAGGCATGAAACCGATATATACACCCTTTCTTTCAAAGAACTCTTCGGGCCTGTGCAGCTTAATGCACAAGTAGGAACGACAAGAACAGATGCCCGCCATACCCGTGAGACAGGCGGTCGAACAAAAACCTGGTATGACTCCCCGGGTATGCTCAGGATAACCGAGGCCGAAACTTGGTTTTCGGAGGTTCGTACAGATGTGCCTATAGGAGAGGCCCATCTCTTAACCTTAGGCGTTTCTTATAGAACAGATGAATCAGACACTAATGAGTATGATATACCCTACTATCGAAGTTATGCCGGCAAGAGTGATAGCACCCATTATTCGGGTGGCAGAAGTAGGAATTGGGGTCTATTTGTTCAGAATGAATGGAGTATTACGGAAAGCCTCAGGCTCTATCTTGGCGGCCGTTATGACGCGTGGAAGGTTTACGACGGGGCTTCCGGAGTTCCTGGTTCTGAAACTAAATATGATAGTAGGAGGGATTCTGAGTTTAGTCCTAGGGCAGGCTTAGTCTGGAAGGCACTGCCCGATACCACCTTGAGGGCTTCTGTTGGTCATGCCTTTCGTCCTCCCAATCTATTTGAGCTTTATAGAACCTGGACATGGGGGGAATGGGAATGGAGAGGCAATCCGAATCTGGGGCCGGAAACGGTTTGGGGTTACGAGGCGGGTGTGAATCAATATTTTTTTGGTAGAAATGGTAGAAAGACCCGGTTATCTCTCACCGGATACTACAATGATATTGAAGATTTGATCTACAATAAAATCGATGACATTGCCAAAACCAGGACACGCATGAACGCGGGAAGGGCGCGTACCTATGGATTGGAATTTGAGGTTTCTCAGGAAATTACGAGATGGCTCAAGGCTTGGGGAAATTTTACTCACACTAATGCTAGGATTACGGACAATCCGCTTGACCCTGAGACGGAAGGCAAGAGAATAAGAGGTATTCCCGAAACGATGTATAATATAGGTCTTGAGGCAAAACACAAGGGGTTCAAAGGGAGCCTTGTGGCTCGCTACGTTAGCAAGATATACACTCGCTCAGACAACAGGGATACAGCTGAAGGGGTTTTCAGGACCTATGAACCAACCTTTCTTGTGGATGCGAAGGTAGCCTTCACTCCGTTTGAATGGGGGGAAATCTCGCTGTCCGTGGACAACATCTTTGACGAAGAATACTTCACCTTTAACATAGCTCCCGGCAGGACGTTCCTTTTAGAGACGAAACTCAAATTCTGAGGAGATATGATCAGATTAGTAGAATTAACCAGGGATTTTGGTTCCCTGCGGGCGGTAGATAATCTCAGCTTTCATATACAGAAAGGCGAGATTTTTGGATTGCTTGGTCCCAACGGGGCGGGAAAGACGACCACGGTGCGAATACTCAATACCCTTATCCGCCCCAGCGGTGGTCAGGCCTGGGTGGGAGAGTTTGATGTGGTCAAATCTGCCCTAAGAGTTAAGGAGTTGATCGGTGTCTCTCCCCAGGAAGTGAACTTAGATCGGGACCTCACCGCCAGGGAGAACCTGCGGATTCACGGCCTTCTGCACCGAATGAAGGGAATTGAGGAACGAATTGGCGAACTTTTAGATTGGGCCGATCTTAGCGAGCGAGCTGATGATATTGTTAAAACCTTCTCCGGCGGTATGCAAAGAAAGCTCTTGATTGCGCGGGCGATTATGCACAAGCCCCGGATTCTTTTTCTGGATGAGCCTACGGTCGGGCTCGATCCCCAGGTGCGCAGAGCAATGTGGGACCTCATTCGGGACATCAATCGAAGAGGGGTAACGATTCTGCTTACCACTCACTATATCGAGGAGGCAGAGCTGCTCTGCCGTCGGGTGGGGATACTCTCTCATGGAAGATTGATTGCCCTGGGGTCGCCTCGGGAGTTGAAGAGCAAGGCAGGCAAGTTCGTAGTAGAATCACTTGATAATGGAGTAACTGACTATCGCCTTTTTGAAGACCGCCGGGAGGCGTATAATTTTGCCCGGACCAGGGGGGATGATGTGCGCATTCGGGAATCTAACTTAGAGGATGTCTTTATTAAGCTTACCGGTGAGAGGATAGAAAGATGAATTTTTATCCTGTTTTTCTGCGGGAGATGATTATATTCAAGAGGCGGCTTATGAGAATAGGCTATCTCTTCTCGACGATGATTCTCCCCTTATTGTATCTGGTGGCCTTTGGCCTGGGCCTGGGCCGGGGCATAAACATTGAGGGTGTAGCATACCTTGCCTTTGTGGTTCCCGGCATCTGCGCTATGAGTTCGATGACCAACTCCTACACCTGGATTGCTACCTCAATCTCGGTAGGCAGGCTCCACTTTAAGACCTTTGATGAATATATGGTAAGCCCCCTCACCCCATCGGCGATAATGGTTGGGGAGGTCATGGCGGGCCTGGTCAGGGGGCTCTTTGCCTCGAGTTTTATCCTCGTGGCCGGGGCAATCTTTGGCGCCGGGTTTCCTCAAAGTCCCATCTTTTTGCTCGCCTGGGTGCTGAATTGTCTGGTCTTTGCCTGTCTGGGGGTTATCTCGGGATGTCTGGCAAGGTCGCACGAGGATATAGCCATGTTCTCCAACTTCTTCATCATGCCCATGGCCTTTCTTGGCGGCACGTTCTTCCCTCTGGATAAAATGCCCCTTTTTATCAGGGCGCCGCTTTCTTTTTTGCCCTTAACTCACGCCAATAAAACCATGAGGGCAGCCTTTTTAGGTGAAGGTGTTCCCGCAGTATCACTGGGGATTATATTCGCCTTCCTTATTATTTTATTTGCCCTGGGGGTTGTGGTTGTCAGGAGACTAAATAGATGAAGTTTCAGACTTTGAGCAGCAAATCTGGAGGTATTTATGTCCATCCATAAAGAAGAGGTTGAAATACCTAAACTTAAAGAGGCTTATGATAAGTTTATCGGCAGGAAACTTATTTTTATCTTTGTCTCCATTAGCTTAATTATTATTATTGCCGGTGTAGCAGCCACGCTGGGTTCTTATCCCATTACAGTCGGGGAAGTTTATGCCATTATCTGGAGTGGTCTTTTTACCACACCGACCACAATGACAGAAATTATTGTTTGGAACCTGCGGCTGCCAGTAATTTTAATGGGAATAATAGCCGGCACAGGATTGGCGATTGCTGGTACCATGATGCAAGGTATTTTGAGAAATCCACTGGCGAGTCCGTTTACGTTAGGTATTTCAGCGGGGGCCGGGTTCGGTGCTGCCCTGGCTATTATCTCCGGTGCAGGTTTTATCGGCGGTCAATTTCTTATTATTGGAAATGCTTTCCTTTTTTCTTTGATTCCTACTTTTATTATCACCGGTTTAACACGCTATAAGACGGCTACCCCCGAAACAATGATTCTTGCTGGCATCGCCCTGTTTTCTATTTTTGGAGCAGCGACCACAGCGATAATGTATTTTGGGGAGGAAGATGCCGTAAAAGAAGCTTATTTTTGGGGTGTTGGTTCTTTAGGCCGGGCCTCCTGGGATAACCTGCCGCCTCTGTTTATAGTGCTGCTAGTTTGTACTGTTTTACTTATCAGAAAATCATGGGACATCAATGTAATGAGCTCTGGCGATGAAATCGCCAAAAGCCTCGGTGTCAATGCTGAGCAAACCAGGATTTTTGTTATGCTGGTGGCTAGTTTGTTAACAGCAAGTATTATCAGTTTTGTGGGCAGTATCGGATTTATAGGCTTGGTTGCTCCTCATATCTGCCGTATGCTTATCGGTGGAGATAACAGATTTTTAATTCCGGCCTCAGGTCTCTGCGGCGCTATTCTTCTACTCGGTGCTGATACTGTGGCCAGGACGATTATAGCACCTGTAATCCTGCCGGTAGGCATTTTGACAGCATTTATGGGAGGCCCCCTGTTTCTTTACCTGATTATGAAAAGAAAGAAGAGTTACTGGTAATGATGAAACTAAAAATAAAAAATGTAGAATTCAGCTATACAAGTAGGCCGGTACTTAAGGATATCTGTCTGGAATTGGCAGCAACAGAGATGTTAGGCGTGGTGGGACCAAATGGAGCCGGAAAATCTACAATTATCAGGTGCTTGAATAATATCTTAACGCCGCAAAAAGGAACTATACTCCTGGATGAGGAGGAAATCAGGAAAATGCGTCGCCTCGCCATTGCCAAAAAAATAGGCTATGTGCCCCAGGGTACCGCACAGGTTTTTTCGGCTACAGTTTTTGATACCGTTCTTATGGGCAGACGTCCGCATCTTAGCTGGCAAAGCAGTAAAAAAGATGAAAAAATAGTTTTAGAGATCCTGGAGATGTTGAACATTGCAGAAATTGCCATGAGCGATATTAATGAGCTTAGCGGTGGGCAGCAGCAAAAGGTGTTTATAGCCAGGGCACTGGCGCAAGAACCGGAGGTTCTCTTGCTTGATGAACCTACTTCCAACTTGGATATCCGGCACCAGTTGGAAGTGATGAATATTATTCAAAACTTGGTGCGAGAAAAGGGAATGGCGATAGTCATGGCTATCCATGACCTTAACCTGGCCTCGAGGTATGCTGAGAAAATAATAATGATGTGTAACGGTAAAGTTTTTTCTGCCGGTGTCCCTGCTACTGTTTTTACACCCGGGAATATTGAACAGGTATATGGTGTTACAGCAAAGGTAAATAGCGACCCGGAGATGCCCTATATTTTGCCGCTGCAACCAGTTTGAGGTGGAAGGTGGGACGGAGTTTTGGCTAAAAAAATTAAGGAGAATTCAAAAATGTTAAAAATTAATAGAAAAATGATGGGGTTAGTAATCTTATGTATCGTAATGCTGGCAGTTATCTTTGTGATAGGGAGGACTTCGCAGCAAGATGCTGGGGGAGAGCAGGAAGGAGAAGTGAAGAAAGAGGCTTTACCGGGAGATACCGCAGCACAATTTCCAGTGACGATCATTGATGCTACCGGAGAAGAAGTTATCATAGAAAACCCGATAGAAAGAATAGTTGTTCTTAATACTAACGCTGC
>CAZLTH010000111.1:0-6012 GCA_964562355.1 uncultured Syntrophomonadaceae bacterium
TGGAGCCCATAGTGGTAATATCCCGAATGGTGATTTTTCAATGGGGCTTAGCCCCGGACTCTATGTGGAGAACGGAGAGATAGTGGGGCATGTAAAGGATGCTATGGTAGCTGGCAACATCTATGAGGTGATGAAAAATGTGTTGGCTATTGAAGATACCTTCTACCCTGTAATGACAGGAACTTTTCCGGCAATATTGTTTGATAGTGTGAGTGTAGCAACTAAATCATAGATAAATGAAACCGCTTACTCCTTCTTTCCCATTTCAAAAGTTCCTTCCCCGCGCAAAGGGTCACCTGTGCCAGTGAGTTTGCCGGTTTCCAAATCCAGATGAAGAGCAGAGATTCTGCCAAAGAAAAAAGAAGGATTGCGTTCTATTACTTGGTAACCTTGTTGACGTAAAAACGAGATGGCTCCATCTGGAATTCCTTTTTCCAGATGGAGTTCTTTGCCTTCTGGCCAGAAGCGAGGAGCTGCTACAGCCTCCTCAATGTTGGCATCGAAATCTACGTATTGCACGATTACCTGTGCTAAGTAAGCAGGAATACGCCTGCCACCGGGAGTGCCCAGTGCCATAAAAGGTCTACCATCCTTGAAAAGCAAGGTAGGGCTGATATGGCTGAAAGGTCTTTTCCCTGGTTGAAAGAAATTGGGGGAACGTGGGTTGGAACTAAAGTTTTTGAGTTGTGTATTTAGGAAAAAACCTTCTGCCTGCAGACCATGACCAAAGAAAAAGCTGATAGTGTTGGTGACACTGGCCCAGTTTCCAGCAGAATCTAGGACTACTATATGGGTGGTATTATCGGAGGGGCGATAAGGATCTCTGTACATGTGCATAGGTATATCGCCGCTCTCAATTAGGTCTATTTTCCCTAGGATATGCTCTTCGCTTAATAGCTCATCTAAAGGTATATGAACAAACCTAGGATCACCTACATGACTGAGGCGGTCGCCGTAAACAGCTCTTATTGTTTGCTGGATAAGATGATATATTTCTGGTGTTGGTTGTGGATAAGTTCCTAAATTATAATGCTCTAATATTTTTAGCTGTTGCAAAAGGTTGAAACCGCCAGTAGGAGGAGGAACAGTAACTACGGTATAACCACGATAATTTCCTTGTATAGGCTCCCTTAGTATAGCTCGGTATCTGGTCAGATCGTCAGCAGAAAGATGCATCCCTTGCTGTGCTAGTACTTTTATAATACTATCAGCAATATGTCCTTCATAGAAAACCTTACTTCCTTCCTTTATAATACTTTCCAAAGTGCGAGCCAAAGCAGGTTGTTTTATGATTTCACCTACAGGAGCAGGCCAGCCTCGCCGGAAAAAATTAATTAGTGCTTCTTGACTACGAGCTAGCTTGCCCGAATTTTGTCTAACCCTGTTGTGTAATTCTGCAGACATAGGAAAACCATCTCGGGCTAAATTTAGGGCAGGGGTTAAAACATTCTGGCGAGACATGGTGCCATATTTTTCTAAAGCTTTTTCCATGCCTTTTACAAAGCCCGGAATACCGGTGCTAGGCCAACGCATTATTTTTTCTATTTCATCTTGTTGCATGGTAAAAGGAGCAGTTTCACGGTAATCGATAACTATTTGTCGATTTTCGGCTGCTAGGTGTAAAAGCATTGTGCCACCGCCACCCAAGCCAGAAGCATGCGGTTCAACTACCGCCAGGGCATAGGAAACAGCAACAGCTGCATCTATAGCATTTCCACCAGCACGAAGTATTTCCATGCCGACTTCTACAGCCAGAGGATGTCCTGCGGCTACACCAAAGCTTCCTTCGTTACTTTTTTCCTGCTCGTGTTTAGGGTCAGGAGGCGTTTCTACGGGGTCGGGGACAGGTTCCACTACTTCTACAGGTTCGGGCAGGGGTAGAAGGGAGGATGAGATATAGACAGATTTAAATCTTTTTCGTTGAAAATTTTCTTCTGCTAGTGCTATCTGTTTCAAAAGTTGTCTGCTTTGAAAATAGTGCCAAGGTAAATGCAGAGATTGAGGGAGTCCGTTTGCAAGGCGGAGAGGGTGAACTTCTACAGTGATGCCTTTTTCATAAAGAGTAAAAAGAATAAAAGCACTTTCAGTGTTATTTCCTCCTAGGGAAAAGTCAAGACTAGGAATAATCAAGCTATCTGCATATACTTCCAGCGGCATCAAGTTTGCCGTATGGGTTCCTATAATTACATGAGCACCTGCTCTTGCAGCCGCTTTAGCTTTAGTGGAAAAAATATTTTCCTTATTGTCGTTGTTGGATTGAGCCGTGGGAGTGAATTTTATGATCAAAAGTTGCTGTGTCGCTACTTTTTTCTTTGCAGATATAGTTTCTGCTAGTTTCTGTAAGGAGATGTCCAAGGGAAGGTTTAAAATGAGGGTGTTTTCTTTTTCACACAAAGTTAAAACTGCTAAATCTCTTTGCAATTCGACTTTGTCAGTGATTTCTTCTTCAACTATGTACGAGAGGTCCTTAAAAGGTATAAAAGGAAGAGTAACAAGTGAAAGTCCTGTCTTTATTAGAGCCTCTCTTTCCTTGGCAGAAGGAAAAGGATTTTCATAATGAGCTAGAAAGATAGTCTCATTGCTAACAGGAAGCGTTTTAGATAAAGTTATGAAACTATCACTTCTTAGCCAACGAGCCATAAGGGTATCATTTCTGGAAATTTTGCCGAAGATAACTGCTTGAGCTAGTGGTCTATCTGTAATTTCCAACTGGTCATGCGCAGGGCGCAAGATATAAAAGTAGAGGATTGCTCCCATTAAACCAATTAAAATCAAGACAAGACATATTTTTAAAAATTTCAACTTTCCACCCCTAAATTTTTATAGTAGAAAAAGGTAAAGAAGTAGTGCTAGGTAGGTAATCCCTCCCAGAAAAAGCATGCTCAGAAAAGTCGGAGCTATTCCCTGCCGGTCAATACTGTTGGCAATAAGACCAGGAATAATAATGCCGACTCCTTGTAACGGGAAAATATTAAATGCTAGGAGAGGAAAAAGAAAGTACAGGAGTAAATTCAGGAGTAAAGCAGCCAGAATTATTGCTCCGAATTTACGCCTCCCATACAGAATAATAAAGCGAGCCAGAAATTTAACCAAAAAAAAGGATAATAAAGCAAGCAGCAAAATACTGGCTAAAATAGTAGGACGGTCAAAAACCAGTGCTAGGTAAGGAGGAACAATGATACCGGCAGGAATAATACCGAAAATATCAGCAAAAATAATGCTTAAAGTTATCCCCACTACTAGGGCTACCAGCAACTCTCCACCGTACATTTAGTTACCTCCTATTTTTTCAAGTTCTAGGCATAATTCCTTTGCTACACCATAATAATTTCCCGTTCCAAACAAGAGATTATTGCGGCAGTATTTTTCTCTTATCAGGTGGGCTATTTTTTTAGCAGAAACTCCTTCTAGGTTCAAAACCTCGTCAAAAGCGAAATGGTTTTTTAATGAGAGGATTGGCTTGGTTATTTCTCCCATAACCAGCAGGCTTTGCCCTGACATCTTTGGTAACACCAAGTGAGCAAAATCTTCACTTCGTTCCACACGATCTTGGCGACAATTCATCAAGACAATAGTTCGCTTATTTAGATAACCTTTATTTTTAAAGTATCTCCATACCAGCAAGGCAGAGGTAGGGTCGTTGGCGGCAAAGGCCTTTACCAGTAGTCCATTCTCGTTAGAGGCAGTACCATTACTAATCGTGATTTGCTTTATTTGCAAAGCTCCGGGGTCAGGAACAGCTTTAAGCATGCCTTTTAATGCTATTTTTTTACTTATGCCCAGAGACAGAGCTGCCTGCAAAGCTAAAGATAGAGTTTCGGGGAATAAGAGGTAGGGAAACTTTTCAGAGTAGTTAGGAGGTAATTCTGTTTCTTGAGAAATAACAACGGTTGTTTTTCTACGAGCAGCTATTTCTTTAAAATATGGCAAGTATTTTCCTGAGGTGGTTATTAGTAGCCCTTTTTCCGGGATAACAGCGCTGTAAGCTTCTGCTACATCGTCCAAAGAGGGCCCTAAAACTTCCATATGATCTTTTAAAACATTAGTAATGATAAGGACATTGGCGTTCAAAAATTCATGAGAAAAAATATCACGATAATCAGAGTTGATGGTCATATCTTCAACGACTAGGGTCGTAGCTTTGGCGGATTTAGCCTTATTTATAAGTGAACGTAGTTCTTTTATATTGGGTCCTTCTAACGGACGTTTAAATTCGTACTCTAGAGGATAAAGGTTTTTCTTTTTATCTGTCAGAAAACTTAATATGCGAGCTTCACTGCCGGTAGTTTTAGCTACAACCGGAATCCTATCTTCTAAAAAAGCAGCTGTCAGTAGACGAACTATCGTAGATTTGCCTCTTGTTCCGGTGACATTTACTCTGTATTTAAAGCTGTCTAAATTTCGTGATATGAGATGCTTTTCTCGTAATCCTAGACCAAGACCTAGCCCCAAGGCAAGAGCACCTGGGAGGAGGGGTAAAAGAGACATTACTTTTCACCACCTGAAAGTTAATATTGCAATTGGAAAAATGGTAATTCAAGGAAATAAAAATTATTCTTTCTTTGCCAGGGTGCTTCTCCTTGTAGCCTCCATAAGATTTTCTTATTCAAAATCTTTTCTGGTATTCCCGAAAAGATTATTCTAGTACTGGCACTTCCAAGGGAAAGAGGGTAAGCAATAACCCTGCTTCTCCCATTAGGGGAAAGAATTATTTGTAATAAAATAGATTCTTTAGCATAACTAAACCTTACCTGTGACGGAGTGATATTGCCTAGGTTATAAAAAATAATACCTTGCTGGTATAATTCTGTTTCTTGCACAAGGTTTCCTCCTGTTCCTATTACAATATGTGCACCTGCATTTATCAGTGCGCGTGCAAAACTTCTTTGATTTTTTGTGGAACGGGGACTGTTGGTATCTCCAAAGGAAACTAAAACTAATATAGTATCTGCTTTTTCATCCATTTCTGATAAGAGTTTCCTAATTGTTTCATTATCAGCAGTAGCTACTCCTAAACGATTTTCTCCTGCTTCCCAACCGGGAGGAGGGTTAGCGTTTAGGCTTAAGAGTCCTAGGGTAAGTTTTGCATTATGAAAATAATAAGGGGTAAGAGCTGCGTCTTTATTTAGACCAGCACCAGTTGTGGTTATTTTTTTCTTTTCCAGTAGAGTAAGAGTATTAACTAGGCCAGGGGCACCGAAGTCTAAAATATTATTGCCTGAAATTTGTACTAGACTAATATTGTTTTCTTGCAGTAAGTAAGCTTTTTCCGGCAGCATCCCCAATGCCCGGGATTTATCAAGTGGAAGAAGATTTTCAGAAATAAAGGGAGCTGTCAAAGAGAGGATATTTAAATCTGCAGTAGTCAGGACTTTACTGATATATGGGCAGAAAAGAGGGATATCTTGAAAAGATAGAGAAGAATTCCAAGGGGAACGAGGGTTAAAATTTCCTCCTACAGTTATAACCAAGTCATCGGGGTCGATATTATAATAAAGTAGTGTTGATATATTTTGTACTGGAGTTAGTCTCTCATGTTCTCTGCTTATCTCTTGGTAGGCTAGAAGGAAAAGCAGTGCTATACATAAAAAGAGAACCTGTAATAGATTTCTCTTTTTGCTGTATTTTATAAATTTTAAGCCCTTTTCTTGAAGAGGTTGCATGTTAAGGGTTCGCCTCCATTTTGATTAGCTTTTTTAGAATTTTTAGTGTTGCTATTGAAAAGAAAGAATGGTAAGATGTAAACAGATAAAATCAGTAAAAAGAGGAGGCAAATCAATGCTAGTCAAAGAAATAATGACTAAAGACGTTGTAACGGTAACCATGTCCACTAAACTAGCGGAAACGGCAAAACTAATGTTGAAGTATAGAATAAGCGGTGTGCCTGTTGTAAATGAGAATAATGAAGTTATTGAGATGGTAACAAAGGCCGATATAGTGCAGAGATCTATGCCTTCAGCTATAAAAATAATAGGCAGTGACAGTGCATCATTATTTCCACAAAAAGAAGAA
>CAZLTH010000112.1:0-5998 GCA_964562355.1 uncultured Syntrophomonadaceae bacterium
CCTTGGCGAACATTCTTCCTTATGGTTCTTCTTTAGCTGTCTACTCAACCAAGGGGATTATGGCTGCCTTGCAAAATTTGGTTATAGGTGTGCTGATTTTTACAGCTATCAGAAAATTGCTGGAAAAAGGAGTGTCCGTACCAAACTGGGTAAGTGTAGAATATTTGTTCTATGCTCCTATGGGTCGTTTGGTTTTAGCAATTTGTAGCGCTGTTAATATAATAGACAGAGATATCGATCGTTTTTATGACAAGTCAGGCAGGATTGCCTATGGTCTGGCTAATAAGATGAACAAGTTTGATAGTGCGATAGATGAAATGCAGGAAATGTTTGGTTCTTCGGTTTATAAAGCGGCTAAAAAGGTGAATCGGCTTGATGGGGCGATAGCTGAAATGCAAGAAGCATTTAGTGATTCAACTCATAAATTGGCTGAAAAGATAAACCGCCTTGATGGCGCAGTAGAGGGATTGCATAATAATTTTATTGATTCCGAACTTCTACAGCAGTACAAACATAACGAAGAGCAACCAACTATTCCTAAGACTATGGAAGAGGTTGCTAGTACCAGAGGTAAAGAAGGATTTTCTATTTGGCATAAATTAAGATGGCGCACAGATGAAGCTAATATCAGGAATTTGAACTTTAGCTCTTTTATAGTTGTTGTTATGATGGGAGTCTTTCTTTTCTTCTTGGCTTATTATGTGCATTACTTTTAAATAAGAAGGGGTAGATTAAAATCGAGCTTTACCTTTTATTTATTATATTCACAATTATTGTGGCACCACTTCTTCTATTTCTAACGCATAAGTGGCGTATAAACATCTTGCTTTGCCTGATAACGATGATGCTTTTTCTGGCTACTTATAACCTATCAGGGTCAGAGTTGAGAGATATATCTGCTTTAGCTTTTTTAAGTGATATAGGGTTGGTACCGCTTCTTTTTACAGCACATCCTTATGCTAGAATCGCTGTTTTTGGTTTTTTATTGGTGGGAGCGATGGCTTTACTTTATGGGTTGGAGATAGCTAGACCAAGAGAACAGGTTGCTGCTCTTCTTGCCCTAGCAGGGGCGGTAGGGGTAGTCTTTTCCGGCAATTTTATTACCCTTTTTATTTTTTGGGAGTTACTAACATTTTCTACAGCAGCTCTAATTATTCTTAAAGGTACACCACAGGCTATACGTAGAGGCTATCATTTTTTGCTTTTTCATTTATTCGGAGGGCTTTGTATGCTCTTAGGTATTTTGCAGCAATATGCGGCCACAGGTTCTTTTGATCTGGTTGTACCAGAAGCAGGGCTTGCTTTTTTTATTCTCGCTGTTGGATTTAAAACGGCTTTCTTACCTTTTCATGTTTGGATTGCTTGGGGGTATCCGGCGGCTTCTTTTTTCGCCAGCGTTGTACTTGTTGGGTTAACTACTAAAATTGGCGTATATGCGGTAGCGCGTTTTTTGCCTTCTCATCCAGGGATTGCTCTCATGGGTGCATCTATGGCTATTTTGGGTGTGATTTGTGCTCTTTTGCAAAAAGATATGCGGCGACTTCTTTCTTATCTGCTTATTGTGCAGGTAGGTTATATGGTAGCTGGCATTGCTACTGGTTCTTCTTTAGGGGTAGATGGTGGCTTTTTACATTTGGTTAATCATATGGTTTACAAGGGTTTGCTGTTTATGAGTGCTGGTGTTTTAATTTTTACTTTTGGAACTGAAAATATACAGGAATTAGCCAGCGTAGAAAAAAAAGAAGTTGCTCCATCGGTCTGGAAGTCTATGCCACTGGCAACAACTGGAGCGTTCGTAGGTGCCTTTGCTTGTATTGGACTACCTCTTTTTAACGGTTATGTAAGTAAATATTTGCTTAAAGGAGCAACCTATGGGATAAGTCCGGTAGAGGGAATGTTGCTCGTAGCTGGCGTAGGAACGGTGTTGGCTTTTTGCAAGTTGATTTACTTTGGTTTTATTAAGGGAAGGGCCGTTGCCAAAAAAAAATTACCGGTAACGATGCAGTTAGCTATAGTGATTATGACATTTCTCTGCCTTCTTTTCGGAATACGTCCTCAACTGTTGGCTAATTTGCTCCCCTATAGTTCTTCCCTGATGGTTTATTCACCCAAAGGGGTTTTGAGTGCTTTGCAATTTTTTGCTATAGGTGTAATAATTTTTATACCTTTAAGAAAACTCTTGGTAAAAGAACTACCTATACCAAGTTGGTTAAGTTTTGAATATCTGCTTTATGCTCCTTTAACTCGTCTGCTTCTGATAGCTTGCAGGTCTGCTAATATTATAGATAGATATATTGATCACTTTTATGGTCAGTCAGGGAAAGCTGTACATGGCATGGCTCAGAATATACATCGCATTGATGGCGTGATTATTGAAGTGCAGGAGAAAGTGGGCTCTTCAGTTTATAGAATAGCGAAAAGAATGAACCGGCTTGATGGGGCGATAAGTGGATTAAAAAATTCTTTTGATGATTCAACTTCAAAAGATTCCCCAAAGATTCATCGTCTTGAAAGTGCGATGGCTGATTTACATGAGGCTTTAGGTGCAAAAGACATCGCTAATCTCCCCATAAAACATGTTGCTCTGCCGGAAAGGGCCCGACAGGAAACGGCTGGCAGCAAAGAACAAGAAGAAATTTCTTTATGGCAAAAATTAAAGTGGCAGCCAGAAGAAATCAATATTAGAAATATAAACTTTAGTTCTTTGATAGTTGTTATTATTATGGGGACATTTCTTTTCCTGCTAGCTTACTATGTACACCTTTTTTAATCAGCACCTCATTTCTCTCTCCACTAAATGGAGAAAGGGGAACAGTTTGAAAGTTGGAAGTTGGATTAGAAACAGACTGCTATTTGTATTCCTTTTCGTTGGCATGGTTTTCTTGTTGGTGGGTTGTTTTTTTAATAAGCCGGTTAGAACCAGTCACTCTGAGTTTGGTCTCATGGAAACCTTTATTAACATCACTGTTTATACCAATGATGAAAAAAGTGGCCAGATGGCTGTACGCCGGGTGCTTGATATCATGCAAAGCCTAGAGAAAGACCTCTCTCGCCACCTAGATAATAGCCCGGTAAGTAATATTAATCAACAGGCAGGAGTAGAAAAAGTTGAAGTCCCGGATAATGTTTTTGAGTTGCTTGAACTGGGAAAGAAAATGGGAGAAGAAACTAAAGGCGCTTTTGATATAACGGTTACTCCGTTGTTGGAGCTTTGGGGTTTTGGTACTGTTGTCCCCCGAGTACCGACAGAAGAAGAGCTGGAAGAGGTTTTAAACTTGGTAGATTATCAACAAATTCAACTATCAGAAGAGGAAAATGCTGTTTTTTTGCCGAAAAAAGGTATGGCTCTGGACCTCGGTGGGATTGCCAAAGGGTATATTGTGGACAGGGGAATCGAAAAGCTTATAGAACTTAAGATTCAGAGTGCTTTCTTGGATGTGGGGGGCGATATAAGGGTTGTGGGGACAAAACCTGATGGAACACCTTGGCGTATTGGGATTCAGCACCCACGCAATCGCGATGAAATCATCGCCGTTCTTTCTTTAACTGATAGGGCAGTAGTGACCTCCGGTGATTATGAGCGCTTTTTCATGGAGAACAACATCAAGTATCATCATCTTCTTGACCCGGCTACAGGACGCCCGGCGGACAAGGGGTTGGTTAGTGTTACGGTTATTGCTCTGGATGCTGTTATGGCTGATATTTTTTCGACAGCGTTTTTTATTATGGGTAAGGAAGAAAGCTTAAGAATGGCAGAAAGCAGACCTGAAATAGATGTAGTTCTGGTTACAGAGGAGTTAGAAGTCTACTTTTCTGCTGGTATTGAAGATAGAATAGAGCTTATCTATCGTGAAAGGAGCTAAACGTGCCTGTTGCCAAAATGGTTAACTTAGGGTTACTGATAACCTTTGCCGTAGTGATTCATACGTTAGAAAATTTTATACCCTTTCCTTTACCTGTCCCGGGAGCAAAACTGGGTCTGGCCAACATAATAACACTGCTTGCTTTAATTTTTTATGGCTGGCAAAGTGCCCTTATAGTAGCGTTTTTAAGAAGTGTTTTGGGAAGTATCTTTGCTGGTACTTTTTTAGGTTTTGGCTTTTTTTTCGGTTTAGCAGGAGCTCTTTTTAGTACGATAATAATGTCTTTGTTTCTCCCTTGGGAAAGAAAGCAAAAAGTCAGTCTCTTGGCTGTGAGCGTATTGGGAGCAGCAGGGCATAATGTTGCCCAAGTGTTCGTGGCAGCTGTTTTTATTGCCAACTGGCATCTTGTTACTATGTATTTGCCTTTTTTGTTGTTGGTGGCCATCCCTACCGGTTTGTTCACCGGGGCGGCCACTATTTATTTACGCAAGGTGCTTGAGGGAAAGGTTAAGAGAGGGACGAGGTAAAGAGGTTAAAAGGGGACGAGGTTAATAGGTTAAAAGGCAAAAAGGTAAAAAAACTCCGTAACCTCGTAACCTCGTAACCCCTTTTCATCTCTTCGTCTTTTCCTCTCTTGATCTTCTTTGAACCCTGAATCCGACTAGTTAAGTAAGGAGCAATGACAATGAAAGAATTTATTCTGGCGTCTGCTTCTCCCCGGCGCAGTCGTTTCTTACAAGATTTAGGTCTAAATTTCCGTGTGGTACCAGCTGACTTGGATGAAGACAAGCTAACAGCTCCTTTCTTGATTCCTGATTCTCAATTTTCAATATGGACTCCCTGCCTTCGCTATCGCTTGTCAGGCACTCGTTCAGGCTCGTATTCCTCGCCTTCACTTCTCAATTCTAAATCTCCTGCTTCGCTGGCAGAAAAACTCGCTTTTGCTAAAGCAGCACAGGTAGCAAAGAAAGAACCTTATTTGCCTGTCTTAGGGGCAGATACGATAGTGGCTCTGGGGCAGGAGATTTTGGGAAAACCCTCTGATGTTAAAGATGCAGAAAGTATTTTGCAAGAATTGCAGGGTAAAAAACATCGTGTCTATACAGGGGTTGCTTTACTGGAAAATTCCTCTAAAAAGATAAGAGTTGCGCATGAGGTTACTGATGTTTGGATGCGCCCTCTTTCCCCAACTGAAATCAAAACATATGTAGATACAGGCGAATCTTTTGATAAAGCTGGTGCTTACGCTATTCAGGGCAGGGGCGGCTTTTTAATAGAAAAAATTAGCGGTTGCTATACTAACGTAGTAGGCTTACCGCTTCCTTTAACTTTAAAGCTTCTACGGGAATGGGAATCAGGTAAGTGAATAAGTGGGAAATGAAAAGTGAGGAAAGAACATGAGTATTAAAGATTTGCCGGAGGAGGAGAGGCCACGCGAGAAACTTTTAAGGTTAGGAGCTGAAAAAATATCTAATGCGGAACTTTTAGCTATTATTCTCAGGACGGGAAATAGGCAGGAAACAGCTCTAGACCTAGCTCACAAGATTCTCAAGCTGGTAAAAGAATTCAGAGAGCTACCATACCTGTCAATAGAAGAACTGTCAGAGATAAAAGGTATAGCTCAAGTAAAGGCTATACAGCTAAAAGCGTCTCTGGAACTTGGTCGCCGCATGGCGGTTGCCTTACGAGAACATAATGTAGATATAACTTCTCCTGCTGATGTTTTTAACTTTATGGCAGAAGAGATGCGTTACTTAGAGCAGGAAGAGTTTCGTGTTATTTTTCTGAATATCAAAAACAAGGTTATTATTACAGAAGTGATATTTAAAGGAAGCCTGAACTCATCTATAGTTCATCCTCGGGAAATTTTCCGTCTGGCGTTGAAGCGTAATGCTGCTTCCGTTATTCTTTTGCATAATCATCCTAGCGGTGATCCTAAACCCAGTAGTGAAGATATCAATGTTACACGCCGTTTGGTGGAAGCAGGAGAAGTAATGGGGATAAAAGTGCTGGACCATATTATTATAGGTGAAAAAAACTATGTAAGTTTTCGTGAAAAAAACTTGATCTAGGCAAATTAAATTGCGAATAAATTCCTGTTGCCAAAGAAAAGGAAAAACTGTTATAATGACAAC
>CAZLTH010000113.1:0-5961 GCA_964562355.1 uncultured Syntrophomonadaceae bacterium
CCGTGGCATGGGGCTGCAGAGAGAACTTTTGAGGAGGGATTTGGCTGTTTGGGGAACATGGTGTAACAAAATGGTTAAGTGGTTAATCAGCAAAAGGCAAAGGGATTTAAGTAGTGCTAAAATAGAGGCAGCGACATAGGTGACGGACCAGGAGGCGCAGATGATGGAAGAGGCGCAGTATCAGCGATTGAGACAATTTCTGGCGAAGCTACCTGCGGGAAGAGTCCTCTCAGAGATGCGATCTGAATTGGTGGAGCTGCTACAACAGTGCTGGGGCATGTTCAGCGGAGGCGATGAGGAGCGAATGGGGGCATACAAACTACAACGCATGGAAGACCCGGAATGGCATCCTCCTTCTCTGGCGTTCACGGTTGAGAGACATGGTGGCACAGCTATAGGTTCCAGTCGAGCCGAGCTACAAACCTGGTTTGTAGACCTGGACCGCGGAGTGGCTGAGTGTGGAGTGAACGGGTACCGTCAACTGTACCCTCGAGCAGCCGCTTTGGATGTCAAGCCAATTGCGGACGATCTGGCTATCCTGATCATTAGCGGTAGCCGAGATGAGTGTCTGCAATGGTCAGCGAGCGGACGCGTACGAGTGCGAACTGGGAGGATCCTTGGATCTGACTCTGTAGCGAAGCAGACATTAGAAGGGCGTAGGAAGCGCCTTCTCAAGGCTATGGAGGAACGCTTAGTTCCCCATGGCTGGCAACGGCGAGGCTCATGGTGGCAGCGGAACGAGCCAAAACAAAAGTCCGTGCATTAAGGGACATTAACCTTTAGACGGATTGTTCTACCTAAGACGGCCAGTGGTGAGTTTCTGTATAGAGTGTTAAGTCAGAGCCAGCCAACATACTAGCTTCAAGTCTTCCTTCCGTAACTGCTCAGTGGGGCTGGGTTTTGGTGGCATGACCTCAGCAATAGGATTCTCCTCACGAAAACTCTGTAAATGCTTAACCAGTTGGTCAATATTCTGATTCTGAAGATAGATATTCCATACTTTGCGCAGCTGCCGCAGCATGCCATCGGGCAGTGGTGTTGAATAGTAGTCCACCAACTGGTTTACTTCATACTGCTCTTTTACTGCCGGCGTCTGAAGTAAGTTTACGATGTGGTTCTGTGGAGACTTAAAGGTGAGTGGGCCTAGCTGAAGCTGCTTAAATCGATTTACAACATGTGTTTTGACTTTGTCAATAACCTCATAAATATCGAAATCCGGTTCAGCACGTGGTGTCGATTCTCTGCATTGTATAAGCTTGATGATATCAAGTCTTCGCTCGGTTATTCTACCGGCGGCCAGGTCATAGTAGCACCAAAAATGGCGGTCACCCCCCTTTAGGTAAACAAAGAGACCGTGTTGTCCTTCCCGTTTCATGCCGCTTCCCACACCCAAGGGTATGCGCTGGAGGGTCTCCTCTCCTATCTTCTTTAGGAAATCGAGTAGTTCTTGTTTGACAAACTCGCCGATGGTAAGCTCAGATACTTGCTCAAGTTCATCGAGAATGCTCAGGTCTTGTGTTTGTATGCGACGAATAGCATTGAACTCCTTTGGGTCTACCGCTTCGCCGAGAGTGCTGGTATCCAAGCCGACAGTTCTCCTGATAGCATCTAGTTTGTCGTGCAGGCGCTGCACCAGATTCAGAAGACTTTCAAGTTTGTCCTCAGGCAAGAAGTTGTAAACATGCACAAAATCGGCGTCTGAGCCAATACGGTCAATGCGCCCTACCCGTTGAATGAGACGCACCGGGTTCCAGGGCAGATCATAATTGATAATCACTGTAGCGTCTTGAAGATTCTGACCCTCGCTAAGAACATCTGTGCTGAAAAGCAGGTCAATTTCTTTATCGGTGCCTCTCACGCCAGAAGCATCGTCAGGATCATTTGCCTTTGGAGCAAAGCGAATTATCCGCTGTTTGCGCTGCTTAGGGTCAACGTCACTATCAGTGATACTTATTTGGTTGTGACCCAAACTACTATGGAAATCAGCAATGTTAAGGTGGCGGTAGAGGTAACGAGCGGTATCCTTAAAGTGAGAAAACACAGCCACTTTCTTTCCTTTAAGCTCCCCAGTAAGAAGGTTCTTTAGCTCTTGAAGCTTGCTATCATATAGAGGCAGGTCCTCGCGTGGGGGGAGCTTGCCAAGAACCGAGTTTAAAGTCGCTATGTCTGCCTCGACAGCTTTAACTATGTCATCAATAAGATAGTGCTTTGGGTCAACCTGGGGCAGTTGGCCAATTAGGTCATCAATTGCCTGTTGTCCCTCGGTAACCTCATCAGTGCCATTCCACTCGAATATGTTACGATAACTAGCAGTATCCAAAACCCTACCTTGTTTCAACACCTCGAGAAACTTCTCTTGAAACTTAGCCTGCCTTTCAAGGCTGATTCGCAAAGCCTCGACGCTGGACTCAAGGCGCTTCAGATACAAGGTTCTCAGGATATGGACGATGGATACCTGGCGCCCAAGCCGTAGGGCAAGCTTTTCAAATTCCTCCTGGGTATAGCCCCGCGCCAAGAGCCTCTCTTTCAGGCCGTCCCACAATGCCAGTTGCGAAAGTCGGATATCTTTCCTATATGTATCTAAAGAATAGCTGGCTAAATTCAGGTTCTCAATCGCATCAGCTATCTCCTGATAGAGTCCTTGATAGCTTTGTTCTAGGCTATAATGCACAGTGTGTAACTTCCTTTCTGGGAAATGTACGGGTTTACCATCAATAATGGCGTCAGGAAAATTCTTGCGCACATAATAGCGGCTCCGGCGAACGGCTATCTCCTCAAGGAGGTCGTAAAGATGGTCTTTATCCTCTTCTGCCCGTCGAAAATAGCCGAAAAGACTCCGAATACCAGCGGAAGCAAAAAAGTCGTCATAGCCGCGACTAATTAACTGAATTTGATGATAGAGGTCAAATATAGAGTTATTGACCGGGGTGGCAGTAAGGAGAATAAGCTTCTTTGGCTTATCTAGAGTAAGAAGACCCATTAAGTTTATGTAGCGGTTAGCATTCTTGTTGCGGAAATTATGTGATTCATCCACCAGTATAGTTTCATACTTTAGGAGCTTTTGAAGGTGAAAATCACGCCTCCCTAATTCCTCTTGAGAGATGACTAAAGCGGAGATGCCCTTTTCCAATAATATTGGCTCCCATAATATATCCCTCAGTTGGGCTGGGCAGATTACCAGTGCTGTTTGATGTTTATGGTAGGCATAATCGTCCAGTAACCTCAAACCTAGATAGGTCTTCCCTAATCCTACCGAGTCGGCAAGCATTACTCCGTCGTAGGTGTCAACTATATCCTTAGCGGCCAGATAGCCATCGCGCTGAAAATCAGCCAGGAGTATTGGGCTTGGACCCTCTACATTAGCTTCCATTTGGAACCTGTCTTTGAAATATTCATAGAGGGCTTTGATGTATATTTCAAACGGAGAATATTTGGTGGTAAAGTCAGAGAAGAGTTCAATAAGCTGAGCCTTGAAGTCATTGGATTTGTTCCAGTAGCCATCAAACCAGCCCCTTATCTCCTTTACTGCGGTTGCTTGCTTGAGCACGGAATTAAATTCTCCCTGGCGGGTCAGTCCAGCAGCAGTGAAATTGGAGGACCCATGGATAGCTACAGCATCAAAAAGAGGCAAGTTCGCAATAATAAAAGCTTTGCCGTGCAAGAAGGGGCCGTAAAGTCGGACTTCCACTGCATCACGCTTTAGGAAGTCTACAAGTTCCTTAATCAAGCTGGGCGTTTCGCGCTGGCTCATAGCATCCTCTGTATCTGCCCTGAGGTTCTCGCCGATAACGGCGTCTGTGCCCGACTGTATAACGTGCTCTTGTATGCTAGGCTCCCGCCCCAGCAAAAGCTTGAAGTTGCTGATTTTGGTTAGGTGCTCTTTTACCAGTGAAAAAGCATCTATATTGAAGTACGGACTAGCAAAATCTGCTGAAACTTGTGGGAGTAGCAAGGCGTTAAGGACGTCACATAACTTTTGACCTTCAATATTGTTGCTGATGGTGTCTGGGATACTTACGGGTAGGTTATTTCCCATGTTTTCCTCCGTTTGTCAGATATTGTCACCTGAGCCTATATTGTGTCCTTGGCAAGGTTTATGTGGAATAAGGCATCTTGCAATGCTATCATGCCATCGTCTATTTCACCACTCTCAAAGAAATCCCGGGCGTCACCTATTCCCCTCAAAGCAAGCTGGAGCCAATGCCGCTTTTCCTTAGCCAATAAGGTGTCAATGTCGTCCAGTTGTATTACGCGCTTCAAATACTCGCAAGCCTCACCCGCCTTGTCTAACGCCTCGCTGGTAAGACACTCCATTAGGCACTCTTCTAGGCACTCTTCAGCTTGGGTCAGCAACTCCTGAGTATTACCCAGCACTTCCTGAAGCTGAGCCGGGTCGCGCAACCTATACCAATAGGGCAGGAACCACTGTGGCAAGGGCTCCCAGCGCTCCCCTGACTTGAGTGCTTCTATTATTCTGGCATGCATGTCTGGAGGACCGGCAACCGATTGATGAAACTTGAGGCGCCTCAGCACTGAGGCATCGTTTTCAGTTGGATTTTGGCGGTTCACCAAGACAAATCGGGGGTACGGCTTAGGCAAGAACGGCCAGATAGGGCTCCCAGCCTTGGGTTTTCGCTCTAAGCTCCACTCCGTAGCTATAAACAGCACATCAGAGTAGTCTTTAGTGAAAATGAAGAGATAGTAACCGGGATGATGGCTATGAAAGGACTTCATAACATTAGCACAATAGTTAAAAGTCAATTCCCTGACTTGCGCTAAATGTATCTGAAAGGGTGGCTTATCGACATAGTGACTTAGGAGCCACCAACTATTTACTTGCCTTGCCAGGTGTGGCGGGATGCCTAAATCTGCAGCCTCAAAGAAGACTAGATTAGCGGTGTATCCGAGCTCACTTTCAACAAATCGAATGAGGCTATCCCTATCCTTAAGCCCGCTACGAACTTGAGCTACAGTTAGGTAATTCATATCCACTTCTTACCAGCGCTCTCGCGAAATGTCATTTGACAAATGTCATTTGACTATTGACAAAACAGCGCGTCTGTGGTAACATATAATCAATCCAAGCAATTGGAGGTGGATGGCCCGTAAGGGCCAGCGTAGAAGAGTCAGGGAAACCTGGCTCTTTTATTTTATCCCAAGAACACCTTGCCATAGCCCTTCACTCGACCCTGGTAGATCTGGCGATTGTATTTCGAAGCAATCACCCGGCAAATCGCCTTTCCAAAAACATCTCCTGGATTCGAAATACGCCCCTCCTCCACAAGGATCTCTTGCTTCACAGGATGAGCCAGCAAATCTGCTATCTGCAAACCAGCGATATTGGCCGATTTGGGTTTCAGTTTTATTTCGTGACTGGTCAGCGTTTGCTGAAAAAAGTCTGCCCAGTGAAAATATGTCCCAGTTCTAAAGAGGGTCCGGTAGGCTTCCTTCAGCTGGGTATCTTCACTACCTCCGCGACTTTCAGCAAGCACATCTCCTTGGGCATTATAGAAATTTAGAAATCCGCAATACCGTTCCAAAAGCGCTGCCATGCAGTAGTGGTAAGGATGATAGGCAGCATTTCCGTAACGCTCGATATGGGCTTTCTTGTCAATAGTGACACCAATGAATCTATAGCTCTGTTGGGCAAGGAATTCCAGGAAGTCTGTGTTAAAGCGCTCCTCGTTCTCCGGGTTTCTCAGCCTCCCGAAAGGACCGCGCCGGTTCACCAGTTCTTTTCGATGTAAAATGACCGGCTCATCAGGACTATGAGGGAAATGGGTCTGTTTCAGGTTCTCAAGAGCAGGCTGAAAGTTCGTTCGATATTCCTCAACCTCCACAAACAATCCCAGCAAGCATAAGTATCTTTTGGCCGGATCGGCGGTGTTTCCATAGGTGTGGTCGCCCGATTCATCCACATAAAGGCGGTAACGTTTCATTCAGAATCCTAATTTAGGTAAT
>CAZLTH010000114.1:0-5952 GCA_964562355.1 uncultured Syntrophomonadaceae bacterium
TGATAGGGTTAAAATTGATGCATATTACCACAGATCTGGCTGCCAAACATTATGCAGAACATGAGAGTAAGCCTTTTTTTCAGGAGTTAGTTGGCTTTATAACTTCTTCCCCTGTAGTGGCTATGGTCTGGGAGGGGTCAGAGGCTATCAAAACGGTTCGTGCCATGATGGGGAAAACAAACCCCTTGCATGCTGATCCTGGAACTATCCGGGGGGATTTTGCTCTCTACATGGGTAATAACATTGTGCACGGTTCTGATTCTCCGGAAAGTGCAGCTAGAGAGATAAGTTTATTTTTTGACTCCGAGGAATTAATGAGTTATAATGTGGATATAAACAAGTGGATAAATGGGGAGTGACTCAGTGACTAAGTGACTCAGTGACTAAGTAGGTAAGTAAGTAAGTCAGAGTTGACGGTTGGCAAAGCTTCTCCTCCCCCTTGATGGGGTGAAGACGAGGAGTACGAGTCTGAACGAGTTCTGACGACAAGTCAGAAGTCCGAGCGAGGCTGGGTGAGGGTGCACGAATGTGTGGAGCTTTTATCAGGAATAAAGGTTGTTCTGCATGCTCAAAAATAGTCAAAAAAAATCTTTTATGTGGTATTGACTAGAGCTTTAAAATGAGCTATACTAGGGATTGCGTTTTTGGGGTGCTGGCCGATGTAGCTCAATTGGCAGAGCAGCTGATTTGTAATCAGCAGGTTGCGGGTTCGAGTCCCATCATCGGCTCCAACTGGATATTATCATTTAATCTATAGTTATGAATTTGGAGAGGTACCCAAGTTGGCCAAAGGGGGCAGACTGTAAATCTGTTGGCTCAGCCTTCACTGGTTCGAATCCAGTCCTCTCCACCATACTTCTTGGGGCGTAGCCAAGCGGTAAGGCACGGGATTTTGGATCCTGCATGCGAAGGTTCGAACCCTTCCGCCCCAGCCAGAACGTGAGCCATTAGCTCAGTTGGTAGAGCACCTGACTTTTAATCAGGGTGTCGAAGGTTCGAATCCTTCATGGCTCACCACTACAAACACAGTAATGACGGGAGTTTAGATAGCTTCTGTCATTTTTTATTTCACACCGTTCTTCATGGTGACATTTTATCAGAATAGTTAACAGGGTGACATTATCACAGATTAACCACAAAATCTTTTAAATATGTTGTTAATTAGAATCAACTATGATAAAATACTTAAAGGTTAAAAAAGTGAGGAGTTAAGACTGAAAAAGGAGGAGAACAAATGTTAACAACAGTTTTAAACGTTATTTATGTGCTGGTGGCTGTGGGGCTTATTATTACCGTGCTGCTGCAGTCAGGAAAGAGTTCTGGCTTGTCAGGATCAATTGGTGGTGGTGCAGAAACCTTCTTCGGCAAAAAAAAAGGCTTGGACGATCTTTTAGGGAAAATATCTACAGTCTTAGCTATATCTTTCATGTCGCTAGCTTTTGCTATTACAGTCCTCTTAAGTTGAAAAAATTTTTATAGAAGGGATGTGTGTGGCTGAGTTTTGAGGGTTAGTTTTGGGTGTTGTTAAATTTAATTTATCAAAGGAGGAATAGGTATATGGAAAATCTTATTTACTTGGTTCCTACTGCCGGCATCATTGGTCTTTTATTTGCTCTTTATCTGGCTAATCGGGTTAACCAAGGGGATCCAGGCACTAAGCGTATGCAGGAGTTAGGTACTTATATCCAAGAAGGGGCTATGGCCTTTTTAAAACGAGAATACACCATTTTACTAATATTTGTGGCTGTGTTGTTTTTGGTCTTAGGTTTTTTTATAAACTGGTTTACAGCTATCTGTTTTCTTGTTGGTGCTTTTTTCTCTGCTACAGCAGGTTACATAGGCATGAATGTTGCCACTAAGGCGAATATTCGAACAGCTAATGCAGCTCGGGAGGGAGAGAACCCGGCTCTAATTATGGCTTTTTCCGGGGGTGCTGTAATGGGACTATCGGTGGTGGGCTTAGGCTTGTTAGGGTTAGGTGTTCTTTTCTTAATTTTCAGAGATCCTACAATTCTTACCGGTTATGCTTTGGGTGCCAGTTCAATTGCTCTTTTTGCTCGGGTTGGTGGCGGTATTTATACTAAAGCGGCCGATGTAGGAGCAGACTTGGTTGGTAAAGTAGAATCCGGTATACCGGAAGATGACCCACGCAATCCTGCCACCATTGCTGATAATGTAGGAGACAACGTGGGAGATGTGGCCGGGATGGGAGCGGATCTTTTTGAATCCTATGTGGGTTCTCTTATTGCTGCTATGACCATTGGGATTATTCAATTTGGCTTTGCCGGAGTAATATTTCCCCTTTTGGCAGCTTCGGTAGGAGTAATTGCTTCTATTATCGGTTTCTTTTTTGTTCGTGCAAAAGAAGGCGTTCGTTTAAGTGCCGCTCTGGAGCGTGGGACTTTGGTAAGTGCTATTCTGGTTGTTATAGTTTCATATTTTTTGACTCTGCATATTCTAGGTGATTTAGGTCCTTTCTGGGCAATTGTGGCTGGCTTGCTGGCTGGGGTTATTATTGGTCGTGTTACTGAATACTATACTTCCGACCATTTTAAGCCTGTCAAGGATATTGCTGAAAGTTGTAAGACAGGTGCTGCTACCAATATTATCAGTGGCTTGGCCACAGGTATGATGAGCACTATGTTTCCTATCTTGATTCTGTCTGCAGCTATACTTGTTGCTTACTATGCAGCTGGTCTTTACGGTATTGCTATTACCGCTGTAGGCATGTTGGCTACAGTCGGCATGATTATTGCCGTAGATGCTTATGGTCCTATTGCTGATAATGCTGGGGGCATTGCTGAAATGGCAGAGCTAGGTCCCGAGGTAAGGAAAATAACTGATAAGCTGGATGCAGTAGGAAATACTACTGCTGCTATAGGCAAAGGGTTCGCTATCGGTTCTGCTGCTCTCACAGCACTGGCTCTTTTTTCGGCTTATTCCAAAGCAGTTAATTTGGTGAGCATAAATTTACTTGATCCCAAGGTTATTGTCGGTCTTTTTGTCGGGGGTATGTTGCCTTTCCTTTTTTCTGCTTTAACTATGAAAGCAGTAGGACGAGCAGCTTTTCAGATGATTGAAGAAGTTCGCCGTCAGTTTCGGGAAATTCCTGGTATCATGGAAGGGACAGGAAAGCCGGAATATGCCAAGTGTGTCGATATCAGTACTACTGCTGCCTTGAAGGAGATGGTTATCCCTGGAATTTTGGCAGTTGTTGTTCCGGTGTTAACGGGAATTTTCCTAGGCAGGGAAGCTTTGGGTGGCTTACTAGCTGGTTCATTAATTACTGGCCTTCTTCTGGCCATTTTCATGGCTAATGCTGGTGGTGCTTGGGATAATGCCAAGAAATATATTGAGGGCGGAGCCTATGGAGGTAAAGGAACAGAGGTTCATGCTGCGGCTGTGGTAGGCGATACAGTAGGAGATCCGTTTAAAGATACTTCCGGACCTTCTCTTAATATCCTTATTAAGCTGTTGGGTATTGTATCTTTAGTTTTCGCACCTCTTTTTATGCGTTTTCTCTAAAAAATAGCTGTAATAGTGATATTTAAGAGAAAGAAGTAATCTGCTCTTTTTCAGAAGTGTAAGGTTACTTCTTTCTTATTTTAGTATTGCTTTATATTGCTTGTTATGTTATTATCAATCGTGATTTCAAAGTGTGGTTTAACTCTCGGAGCATAAAGTGGAGTATTCTAATCCAACAAATGAAGTTAGAAATGAGAAATAAGAGGTATGAAGTTGGAAGTTAGAGAGACAATCTTTGGTACTTGTTCTCATCTCCAACCTCCCACTTCTAACTTCTAAGCAAGGAGGCACAGTAATTGAAAATACTTGTAAGTGATCCTATTTCTTCTGAAGGTGTTGCTATTTTAGAGGAAAAATTTGAAGTAGACAAGCAGTTAAATTTATCACCACAGGATCTTCTTTCCTGTATTGGAGAGTATGATGCTCTGGTTGTTCGCAGCGGAACCCAGGTAACGATTGAGGTTATAGCAGCAGGTAAAAAACTCAAAGTCATAGGCAGGGCTGGAGTAGGGGTAGATAACATTGATATAGAGAAAGCTACAGAAAAAGGTATCATTGTTTTAAATGCTCCGGAAGGTAATACGATTTCAGCGGCGGAGCATACCATGGCCATGATGATGGCTCTCTCTAGGAACATAGCAGATGCTTCTAATTCCTTGAAAAGAAGGGAATGGAAGAGGAACAAGTTTGTGGGAGTAGAGTTGTTTAATAAAACCCTAGGTGTGATTGGTCTAGGTAGAATTGGTAGTGAAGTTATTAAAAGAGCTAAAGCTATGGGTATGTTTATTCTTGGTTATGATCCGTATATTTCTGTGGAAAGAGCAGAGAACCTGGGGTTGAAGTTGGTAACTCTGGAAGAAATCTATCATCAGGCTGACTTTATAACCTTGCATTTGCCTCGCACTAAAACAACCTATCATCTTATAGGAGATGAAGAAATTGCTTTAATGAAAGACGGTGTTAGGATTGTTAATTGTGCCCGAGGGGGACTTATTTCTGAGGAAGCTCTCTTAAAAAACTTGCAAACAGGTAAAATTGCCGGAGTTGCATTAGATGTCTTTGAAGAAGAACCGGCTACGGAAAATCCTTTGTTGGAGTTGGAAAATGTAATTGTTACCCCTCACTTAGGAGCCTCTACCCAAGAAGCGCAGATAAACGTGGCTGTTCAGGTGGCTCGTCAGGTTGTAACAGCACTCTTAGGAGAACCAGTGGTAACGGCAGTAAACCTTCCTGCTATTCCGCCAGAAACGATGATTGATGTTAAACCTTTTATACCTTTACTTAAAAATATGGGTAAGTTTTATATGCAGGTTTTCAATGGTCAGATTGAAGAAATTGAGCTGAACTATTGTGGAGAAATTGCCGGGTACCCTGTCGCCCCTCTCACTACCAGTTGCCTCATAGGTGTCTTGTCTGTTATGTTAAGCGATGATAACATAAACTATGTTAATGCGCCGCATATTGCCAAGCAAAGAGGCATTAAAGTTAGAGAGATTGCCACTAAAGATGTTCAAAATTTTACCAATATGATAACCATGAAAGTAAAAACTAATAACGAAACAAGAGTAATTGCAGGTACGTTGTTTAATAAAAATGATGTCCGCATAGTACAAATTGACCAGTATCGTATAGATGTAGTGCCGTCTAAATATATGCTTGTTACGACCTATGTTGACAAGCCTGGAGTTATTGGTAGGGTAGGCACAACACTTGGTAATGTCGGGATAAACATTGCCGGCATGCAAGTGGGTAGAAAATCTGCCGGTGGAGAAGCTGTTATGGTTCTACAAGTAGATGACTTTATTGATGAAGAAATGTTAAAAATAATAACTGGACTGGAAGCGATATTAACGGCTAGGTTTGTGCAGTTGTAAGTTAGTGGGTAAGTGAGTGGATAAATGATGACAAACTTGGTATGTCGTTCTTCGTCCCCACTTACTCACTTACAGCCGTAGGCTGACTTATTCACTTATTCACTCGGCGCCCCCTCTTTAAACAGGAGGGGGTTTTTTGGTATAAATTTTTTGAAAAGGGAAAGTCTAAAGAAAGTAAAGAAAAAGGAAGCAAGGGTGGAGATAATGTTGGCAACTTCTTTTCCAATGATAGCAGTGGTTGCAGTGTCGTTTTTAGCGTATTTTGGGTTATTAGAGAGAGTCCTAGAGAGGATGCGTCTGAGTAGGGGAGTCGCTATTGCTATTCTCTGGACCATGTTACTGTCCTCTTTTGTGCCTTCTATATACCTTTTTATCTCCCTGCCTTGATAGCAGCAGTTTTTGCTTATATAGCAGGACGCTCCCGTCGTTCTTCTTTTATCGGAGCCGTAGGAGGGGTTATGCTTTTGGATATAGTGATTTGGGTGGAAAATATTTTATTTATCCCAGAAACAGTTCCGATTACTATAGGCGGTTCGGGGATGCAAGGTGGTAT
>CAZLTH010000115.1:0-5840 GCA_964562355.1 uncultured Syntrophomonadaceae bacterium
TCATCTCTCAATAAAATCGTAAAGTGGTAACTGGTATCCCCTCTTCACCTTGTTTCTTTTCCCCCCTCCCCTCGTGGGAGGGGGCTAGGGGGAGGGGACTCTATCCACTTTTTAGTGAGTAAGTTAGGGCTAAAGCAGGAAAAGTGTAGTTAGGGCTTGTGATGAAATAAACTGTGCAATATTGCGAAGGATTTTCGTTCATAACCAAGGCGCCTGCCTGCCGGCAGGCAGGTGGAAATAGGCGCATAGCAGCGTTATGTAACTGTTTCCACAACACAGGGTATGGACGGAAAGACAAGTAAGATTGTACAGGTTATTTAGGAACAAGCCCTTAGCCCCCACTTAGTCACTTAGTCACTTAGTCACTTAGTCACTTAGTCACTAAATTCTACCTCACCGCTCCCCTTAATGCAAGCGTTATCCAGCCAACTTTGGGAACAGTCATAATCACTTCACCCTGCACATTAGCAGCAAGAAGCAAATCACCATCAGGACTATCATTGGCATCCCCTTTGGTTTCAAAAAAGGTTTGCCCGTCTTTATGCTGGATATCAATCACCCTATGAACAACCAGTTTTCTCTCATACATTGGAAAAAGAATAATATCACCCAGCTGCACCTCTTCCCCTGCAAGTTCCCGGATAATCACAACATCACCGATATCTATGACCGGCACCATACTACCACTTATAATTACTTTTGGAAACACGCTAAAAATACCAACTGAAAACCAGATAACTAAGATAACAGCCACACTGGTAAACACCCAACCAAGATACCCTTCATCCTGGCTACTGGGTTTTAACTTGCGGCTTTCATGGAGATAGATTTCACGCACCAGCATCAATCCAAGAACTGGCGCCATAACACCCAGCAAAATCTGTGCCGCCCAACCGCCAGACGGTAATATAGGAGAAAGTCGCTCAAAAGCCAACAAGCCACCTTGGTAAATAATAGCCGGCACCGGACCGCCTAGAAAAGCAAAATAGGTCATTAAGAAATTTTCCGCCATCGCAGGGAAAAATGTTCCGCCTGCAAACTCAACAGCCGCCCGGGGATTATCCAAGGTGGTTAACCTGATAATAGGAAAAGAAAGAAAAGCAAAGAAGAAAGAAATGAGGGGAACACCAAAAAAAGGTCGTTTATGAAAGAAACGATTCAGAAGCCAACTGCGACTAAACTCCGTTGCCACCAGAACAGTACCCAAGGTAATAAAATTAACAATTACCCCCAGCAAACTCCGGTCATAGGGACTCTTGCCAAAACCTCCCATGAACCCCTGCAACAGAGCCGACAGAACAGCGATAAAAACACAAATCAAAGCCAGCCATCTCAACACTTTACGCAAACGGAGTTTGCCGGCAGGATAAACCCCGGGCAGCCATAAAATAAAAATGAACAAGAACAACCACGCCAGGGAAGGCAACAAGTGATTTCCCAACAACCCACCCACCACCGGACCAAACACTAAGTTATCCAGAAGATAAACCGTAAGGAGAAAAGCAAGTAATGAATATGTATATTTAAATGAAGTCCTGTGCGTAAGCATGTCCATTGCCCGGTCAGAAATGATTTGTTCCTCCTCTGCTCTCAGATAGTTGTTAAGGTGTAATTGTAGTTTATCATACTGGGTGGAGGGATTTCAAGAAAAATTATTATTCTCCTCTCATTCCAGCTAATCGTAATTTTCCCACAAAAAACTACTTCCTTGCACCAGCCAATTTTCTCAGGCATAAAGACCAAAAACCATCCCCGACGGCTCCATAATTTGAAAATTCAACTAGCCTATTAATTCGATATCGGGTATAATATAAATAAATATATAGTATGGTGAATAAATTAATTGGACAGGAGTTGGTAATAATCACACAACTGGACAAACAAGAAGATAAATTAAGTAAGCCACATGATCAGTTCTTTAAAAAATCGTTTGAGGATTTGAATTTGGTTAGAAATTTTATCAGTAATTACTTGCCGGAAAAACTGGTTAATTTAGTTGATTTAGATAGTTTAGAACCGGAAAAAGGTGATTTTACTAGTAATGCTTTAAAGGAATCTTTTACTGATATGTTGTTTAAGGTGAAATTAGATCGACAAGACGCTTATCTGTGTTTTTTATTTGAGCATAAGAGTACTGTGTATCCCAACATATCCTTGCAGTTGTTAAAATATATGCTGAGTATCTGGGAAAAGGCTGCTAATGATACTACGGGTAAACTGCCAGTAGTTATCCCACTGCTGGTTTACCATGGGCGTTATCCTTGGAATGTGGGGCTGAAGTTGTCTGATTTGTTTTTACATGTGCCAGATTCTGTGCAGGAATATCTACCTGACTATAAATATGTCTTGTTTGATTTGTCTAAGTTTAGTGAGAAAGATATTAAAGGCAGTATTAAAAGCAGGTTGTTTTTAGAAGTGTTGCGTAATATATTAAAAGATGGGTTTAGTAGCCAAATTACAAGGATATTGGAATTGATAAGTAAGTTGGGCAAGCAAGAAGGTGCTGTTGATTATATTGAAACTGTGTTTTTGTATATGTTAGATGCCAGCGATGATTTGACTGTTGATAAACTTGTTAAAGCGGATAGAGAATACCGATTTGGAAAGGAGGATTTGATTATGACTGCAGGTGAACAGTTGAGGGAAGAAGGCAGGCAAGAAGTTAGACAAGAAGGTATGAAGTTGAGGGAAAAAGGCAGACAAGAAGGTATGAAAGAAAAAGCAATTAGAACTGCCCGAAAGATGTTGATGAAGGGTATGAAAGTGGATGATGTGGTGGAGTTGACTGAATTGCCGGAGGATGAGGTGTTGAAGCTTACTGTTAAAATTTAATAATGTGTTAGAGATGGTTTTCTTAATTAACCCTACCATTGGTGGTAGGGTTTTTATTTTTTTGGCAGCATGGTTCTGTTATGCGCAATTCCCTTGCCTCAAACCATTTCTTAAATGAACGTTGACTTTCTCCAGAAGATTTCCCGGTCAACAAACTTTCTACACTGATATCTTCGTCTATCCCTTCCCAGTGGATTCCGTGACCTCTGCCAATAAGTTGCCAGTTTTCTCTTTCTTGCAGCGTCGCATGTAACAACCGCGGATACCAAGCTATCGGAACAGACATTGTCCTGCCATCACTGAGATCAACACTTAACGTATCCTCTGTCACTGATACGTTTTCTACACTCGGAATTCTGAGTTCAACCTTTAAAGTAGTCATTCCAGACCTCCATCATAATTTCTCGCTTATCTTCAATAATTCTAAGGAACTTTGATATCTCTGCTCGATTGAAGCCACCGCTACTGTGTAACCGTAGTGGGTCAAGGCAAACTTTCGCAATTTTATCATCTCGTTCAACATGCACGTGAAACGGCTCATCTCTATCACCAGAATAGAAGAAAAACCGATAAGACCCCTCTCGCAGAATTGTAGGCATTTATCTTTCTCCTCTAATATCTTTTAGATGGGGTAATATAGGGAAACGCAAGAGCCGTCCCCTTGGTTTCGAGGCAACTGCATCACGCCTCCTGTAAGAATATTCTATCACAGCACAGACAGGAAAACAAGGATGAAAATAAAAGGTAAAAAGGATAATAGAAACGTCCCCGTGCCACACCTAGCAACGTGCCCCTGTATCCGTGTCAAAAAAGAACCGTCCCCAGTGGTTCGCCTAGTTTTTGGCAACTTGGAAGAAAAAAGCCCTCGCTAGAGGGCTTTTAATAAAACCAGATTACCATCTGCTGCTACTAAGGTGTAGTAAGGAATCCTCCCACACCCCATGGAATCGGCTTAATGGTAGGATTCGCATCAGGTCCTGTAATTCTTGGTTCTGTAAGCACATCAGGCAGCGGATAGAAATCATACTCATTCCACTGTACCGACTGGATAGTATATTCAAATGTCGTTGTTGCGCCCTGAGGAGCAATCTGACGTACTCTTTGCTTTATTTTAATCCTTAATTCCTTGTCTGGATCAAGCTGGTAACCTTCAATAGCAGCACCGTTCACTCCAACCGCTTTAATTTCAACAATTAACCATCCATTTGGATTGGTCACTGCATCGTGAATTATTCCATCTGGATCTCCTGTTAGTTTAAACATGAACTTAACCGGAACTGTGCCTTCGTTTTTAATTGTAGCATCTACAAATTCTTGATAACCTGGATACCCATTTGTTAAGGTCATACTTAATGTATTTCCATTATTAATTATTGTGCGGTCTTTACAACCAATATTTTTGCTTTCGTTGGGGTTCCCCGGGTCCATGCTGTCAAGACTTCCCTGATAAACATTCACCCCTGGCCCCCTCGCCTGTACCGCATAGTTACAACCCCAATCCGAACCACATACTTCAGTAAAATTGACATCAACTCTGCCTGTATTCACAGTTTCTTCAATAAGCAAGGTGTCATACCACAAGGCGTATGCCCCACCTACTGCAGCAAAGGCCACTACCATTACCAATGCCAGAATTTTCATCTTTTTCATTATACTTTTCCCTCCAATCAAAACCTTCCAAATTAAGGGGAAGGTAGGATATGGGGGAGGCGCACGCGCACCTCCCCGGAAGGTCTACCTATACCTAGCTATACCTGCTGTTAGTTCTAAGGTGTAGTAAATGTGGTCCATGGAATCGACAGGGTAGGAACAGTAGGAACAACGCCAGGTCCTGTAATCCTTGGTTCTGTAAGCACATCAGGCAGTGGGAAGAAATCATACTCGTTCCACTGTACTGCTTGAATAGTATAGGTAAATGTTGCAGTTGCACTCTGAGGAGCAACTTGGCGTACTCTTTGATTAATCTTTATGCTTACTGTAGCATCAGGGTCCAGTTGATGACCTTCTATTGGACCAAATGTTGGCGAATCGTTAAGAGTAGGTTCAACAATCAGCCAACCACCCGGATTATTTGTTGCATCATAGACGATACTGCCTGGATCAGCAGTTAACTTTAACATAAATTTAACCGGAACAGTTCCTGTATTTTTTATGTCAGCAGTAATATATTCTTGGTAACCGGGGTATCCATTGGTCAGTGTAAGAGTCAGTAAATCAGTTCTACCTCCATCTGCACCACTACCTCCCACGATACTACTAATTGCACCCTCTTTACAACCAATGTTTTTGCTATCATTGGGGTTACCTAGATCCATGCTGTCTGTGTTTCCTGCATAAACATCGCCCCCCTGTGCCGTATAGTTGCAACCGCAATCACTTGAACTCACTGCACTCCATATAACATCAACACGACCAGTAGTCACAGTTTCTTCGATAAGCAGGGTATCATACCACAAAGCATACGCCCCACCTATAGCCGCAAAAGCCATTACCATTACCAGCGCCAGAATTTTCATCTTTTTCATTTTTTCTTCCTCCTTATTTTTTGAAATAATTGTCTAAAATCCCTGTCCTCGCGTCCTTCTCACTTTTCACTTTTCACTTTTCACTTTTCACTTCTCCACTCTCACCCTTACCCCCCATTAACCATTAACCGTCAACCACCCTCGTCCGTCCTATATCCCCCACCTCCTGTAAAGTTTTAAAGTTTGAAAGTTTGAAAGTTCGGGGCTTCAGAGTTTACAAGGACAGGACAGCCACTTTCTACTTTCTACTTTTCACTTTTAACCTTGCACCTAGTTTACTACGACCCCCTTGCTACTACAATCCACCTTGGTTTAGTCCTACAGTTGTTAAAAAGATACTTTCAGAATTATTCTTTTGGGGTGACTGGAGGTAGACTTTAGGGGTAAACGAGTGGGGAAGTGGGTAAGTCAGCCTGTGGCTGTAAGTGAGTAAGTAGGAGGGAGGGGGAGGACGAGGGAGAGGGGGGGGGTGCTCTTGGTAAA
>CAZLTH010000116.1:0-5832 GCA_964562355.1 uncultured Syntrophomonadaceae bacterium
GGCAAATTTTGGGTGGAGGCAAAATTTGCCCATGAAAAAGTCAATTTTCAAAAAAGCAAAAATTAAAAAAGTACCTTTTGATATGTCAGTTCTATTTCTTTCTTTTCTAGCTCTAACGGTTCTTTTGAAATCTCAAAATATTCTTTAATCTTACTCCAGTCTTTATCTCTCACTGTAATTACTCTTTTCAAAAACATGCTTACATAGCACCCGTCTATCATAGTCGTATTTGTTTTTTCTACTTTTTTCTTGGTCATCTCTACATAGTTTTTATCTATATCAATACCAATAAATCTACGCCCTAGTCTTTTTGCAGCTACAGCAGTCGTTCCAGTGCCAATAAATGGATCTAAAACAATATCGTCTTCGTCTGTTGTCATTAGAAGCAAACGTTCTAATAAATGAATGGGTAATTGACAAGGGTGTTCGTCTCGTCTTTTTTTATGCCTTATTCTATGAATATCTGTCCAAACATCAGATACAATTGGCCCAAATTGATGCATTTGATCTTTTTTACCGCCGTAGTCCTTTAAAACATAATTACAAACTCTGCATCGTTTATGAAGTCCTCTAACATCGTAAAACTTATACTCTTTAGATTTTACATAATATAATATCCCATAATGATTTGGTAAAAGAGTTTTTCCCAGAGGCACTCCCATGGCATCCCAAGCTATCCAATGGCGAAATATTGCAAGTTCATTCAGATAAGAGGCGAAATATATTAGCCATTTCGGTATATTATGGACAAAAATTGCACCTGTATTTTTTGTAACCCGAACCATTTCTCTTAGCCATTCTTTACACCAAGAGAGATACTTCTCTACACTGCGTTTATCATCGTATTGATTATAAATCTTTTTAAGATTAAAGGGAGGATCGGCAAATGTAACATCTATAGTTTCATCAGGAATTTTTCTCATGATTTTAAGACAATCTCCTAAAATAATATTGTTTATCAACTCCTTAGGAATTTGCTCTTGATGCTTCATTTAAAAATATCCTTTAAAAGAGTTTTAAATCTTTCAAGTTGATCTTGGCTAAAAGTATAAACAAAATCATAAGCTGCGACCATACGCTTTAAATCGCCCCTTCTTACATACCACCCAATACCATCCACAAAACCAACAAATATTATATTAGGATAATTCTTTTTTAAGTATTCTGCGACAGTCTTTTCTGTTTTTGCTTTATCGCCCATTCCCGATGCTGTAGTTACCGAATATGAACATTCAATTATTAACCGAGGCTTAGCTTTACTAGGAATTATAAAATCCATTGTCCGAGGGATATTGCCAGCTTTCGGTATTCTAAATTTCCCTTTTTCGTATGTTAATTCATTGTCAGTAAGAATTTGCTCAATAACTACCTCTGGATTTCCTTCCTTTCCTGCTTTATATGCACCTTTAGTTTTGTATCTAATTATAGTATCTACCAGAGATTCGATCGAAAAGCTAAATTTATTTATATCAAGTTTTTTAAATTCAAAGAGGGGCAACACCTTTTTAAGAACTGGAATAGTAGAACCTTTAAAGAATATATTTACAATACCTTCAGCAAATTTTTTATTTTTAATAATGATTGACTTGATCTTATCTAGGCCCCATTCACCCTCAAAATCTCCAGAAGGCCAAACATCTTTATTTACTAGTCTAGATAAAGTCTCATCGTCTGTAACTCTAATAAAAGTAACTAACCTTTGTAGACTTTCCTTAGAGAATCCTGTAATTGTTAAAACTGCATCCAAGCCATCCTTGATTTCTGTTATATGCTCAAGCAAAACAGATTCTTTCAGGCCATTTCTCTCTATTTTATTTCTCAGAAGAAAAACATTCTGGGCGACAGATGAAATATGGCCTTCATAATATTCCTCATATTGCTCATTCTGGAAATAAAAGGTGTTCTTTAAGACAACCGTATCGAATTTTTCCTCTGTAGATGGGTAATACATTTTAATTATAGGTTTACTCTGCTAAATTTAATTCATTTAAATTTTTCCTATATATCCTGTTGAATAATCTAGAATGTAAACCCCTCTTCAGCTCTCTAAATTTTATTTTTATTCCAAAAAGAGACAAGACAGAAATGATAAATGAGATAACCCAAGCATAAGGCTCGGCATTCTTCCATAATCCAATTATCCCTTTTATAATTACAAACAATGTAACTATTACAAATAAAGTAATACTCCATAACCAACAATTTGCGTAAATAGTGGCTTTTCTTTCTGATTTTGTTTTAATTTGTTCCTTTATCCGCTCTAATTTTATTTCCCATTCTTTCTGCTTCTCTATTTCTTGGGTAATTTTTTCTTCAAAGATTCTCTTTTGTCCTTCCAGCTTTCTTTGTGTCTCAACATCAATGATTTTAGTCATTTTTTCTATTTCTTCCAATATTAATTCAGGTGTAAGCTTATCAATATCTGACTCATCTAATTTCAATAAAACTTCTTCAATATGCTTATTGTAGAAAAGCATTGAAATATCTTTATCATTTATGCGTGCTTCTTGTCTTAATTTTCTAACATTATCATAAAATCGCCTCCAAATTTTCCTATCAACGAATATCTCACGAGAATGAATAGCAATAATTGTTTTAAGGGGAATATCTCTTACAATAGTTGGGTTCTTTAACCACAAAATATTTGTCAATAATCTATCTGGAATAACCTCACAAATTGTAGCTTTCTCTTTATGTCCCATTTCAAAGAAATTACATCTTGATAATTTTAAATCAGATGTTAGAAAGATGACCCTTGAGCTTTCTATCTCTCTTTTTGGAGAACTACGAATCTCTTTAATTTTTTCTATCGCTGCAAGATCGTGATAGCGTACACGTTCAGTTTGATAAGGCTGAAGGGGTTTATATTTTAAAATACTATCTATATATTCCTTCTTGGGTTCATAAGTCATAAGATCTATATCTGATAGTTCAATCTTTATTCCTAAATTCCATATTTTCTCTTCAATCTTCTGAATAAACTCCTTTATGTCTTCAACGGTCCATCCTTTACTTTTTAAATTACTATAAATTGAATTTACTTTAATATCGGGAACATACATATATTGTTCTCTGGAGTAATTACTTAATACGCTAACCATCTCATTGACTGTAAAATCAAAAATCTTTAAGTCAAATTTATAAATTTTTAATAATTCAAAAAGTTCCTTTGCCGGCTTATTCATTTCGGGAAAATGAAACTCAAATAAGCTAAACATAAAATTTGAGTCTAGAAACACTTGAAAATCTTTAAATTTTTTGTTCATTTCTGCAATATTCGGAGACATAGCAGAAATTGAAATTACTGATCCATACACGATATCCTGCAAGGTTTGCCAAAATCTCGGTTTTTGCTTTTCTGCAAGTTCAAAATATTGCACTAGTTTTCTTTCGTATTTTTGTATTTTTATTTGAGGCACATCTAATCGATGTATTCCACTAGGCTCAAAAAATTCTAGAACTGGTTCAATGTTCTCATTTATAAAGCGTGAAATTATCGCATTAATTTCTTCTAGAGATAATTGGGGATCGTTTAAATAGCTTCTAACATCTTCTAATAATTCGTTGATTCTTCTATTAACATCAGTTTCTGGCTCAAGGCGATCAAGGTATCTAACTCCTGTCTCGGCCAGTTTAGCTTGCCATCTTTCTACAGTTACATAGCCTTTTTTCTTTGCTCTAGTTATAATAGATTTAAGCGAGTGTTCAGGAATACTCAAACCATAATCTTCTTTTATCTTTTCTTGAATAGAAACTAAATTAAGAGAATCTAAGTTTGACGGTAAAACTTTAAGTAAAAATGGGCAAAAGGTATCAATGTAGTCCTTTCTTTGTTCGTAAAGGGTTTTGGCTAAGGCATAGGTAAAAAATAGCTTATTGTTCATTCTTGTTATCAACCTTCCTTAAAAATAGTATATACTCATCCTTCATGGTATTCTGGATGCCCTTAATAGGCTTAGATATTTTTTGGTCAAGGACTAATGAATGATGTGTTGCCATTTCTACAATTTTTGTTTCAAGTCTTATTCCACCAGTTTGTATATCATTTGAACCAATTATAATAACTGCATATTTATGAGGTTTTAAAACACGTGCCATTTCAGATAATATTTTATCCATATCTTCAAAATAATTAACTAATTTTTCTCGGCGACTCTTTCCTTTTAGTCCAACCATATCATTTTTAAGAGATTGAACATCATATCCTAAAAACTCCAATTGTGGACGATCATTTTCAGCATAGTCAATAGCAAACGAATATGGCGGAGAAGTAATAATTCCGTCAACTGAATTATCGCTTAGCGGAAGTGACTTTGCATCTCCTAATCGGAATTGTGCCTTGCTTATTTTTAATCGAAGTTTATCCCTTGCTCGAATAAAGGAATCAATCTGACCTACATATCTTTTAAGCACTGAAGGAAACAGTACTTCAATGCTTTTTGAACACCTTCTTGCATATCCCATCGCATCTAAAAAAGCGAGTAAAGTTATTGCTTTCTGTAAATTAAAATCGCTTTTGAATTCAAATTCTTCAGGCAACTTTTTACCTTTAGTTAAAATCTTATAACTATCCTTCTGAGCTCTACTTATTGCAGATAAAACAGTATAGTTTACTTTCAATGTCTCATACTTTACTCTACTCATCAACACACAAAATGGACTTTTCTCAACGCCAATAGAATCAATTCCTATTATGGATGCCTCTACGTTCAAAGTTCCACTTCCACACATTGGATCAAGGATTATATCTCCAGATTGAAGTTGCAGAATATTTAATATACCTTTAATTAGCTGAGGGTGAAATTTACCACGATAAGGAAATAGTCCATGCGTAGCATAACCAGTAGAAAAATTACCCTCTTTAAAATATGCCTGCGTAACTTCTGCTCTCCCTTTCCAGATGAGAGGACTATTATTGGAACAAATAATATAATGATTTGTCAACTTATTATCAATGCTCTTAAAAAATGCCCCTCGTTTAATTATTTCTTCTTTTAAAAGTATATTGTATTCATAAAAGGCAAATTCCAATTCAAAAAGTTCCGTGGTATTAGGTAATATTTCATACCCCCTTGGAAACAATATGGAATATATGGAAGGAAGTCTTTTTATCCGTTCATGACTCTCTATAATATCAGAAAATACCTCGTGTAACTTCTGCATACAATTACCTTTTGTTTTTATTCCTCTCTATCAACTCATCAATTGTTATTCCAAAAGCATCGGCTATTTTTATCAATGTTTCCATAGAAGGATTAGGCGTATACCCAGCTTCTATCTTAACAAGGGTGCTAAAAGGAATATCGGCCTTTTTGGCAAGTTGATCTTGAGATATACTCAACTTGCTTCTAAATTCTTTAATTCTTTTTCCTAAATTTGTGCTTGACATATATCCAAATTTTGATATGATAGTAAGGAGGAGAGAGCTATCTTGCTCTTTGATGGATATTTTAGCATTCTTTGAGGCCATGTTCAAGTAAAAATTCGCTTTTTTTTGCTTTTTTGAAAATTGACTTTTTCATGGGCAAATTTTGCCCCCACCCAAAATTTTGCCAAAAAGAAGGTCGGCGAGGAAAAGAATTTTGTCTTTTCTTCCTGCTTCGCCCCAAAAAAAGGGGAAGCTGGCTCGGAGCGCAGGCAACGGAAGCCCGAAGGGCTGAAGTCCGAGCCCCGTTAGAAGCAAAGTTTCTAACGGGGCGAGCACCGAGACTGCGGGTGGGTGGGGAGAAGATCCGGCTTCTCTGCCCGACAGAAGCATTTGCTTCTTTGGTTAAGGGCAGAGGCGGACGAGACCGAGCAAAAAATAAATCCTTTTTTAAAAAGTTTGCTCGG
>CAZLTH010000117.1:0-5780 GCA_964562355.1 uncultured Syntrophomonadaceae bacterium
CTTTCAAACTTTTAACCTTACCAATCAATTACAATAAACCAAGGAGGCGAAAAAATTATGGTCATAGCAGAAATATCAGTGGTCCCTCTGGGTACTGGTTCTACTGGCTTGAGCGAGTATGTGGCTGCCTGTCAAGTTGTGTTACAAGATGACCCCAGAATAAATTTCCAGCTTACACCTATGGGTACAATAGTTGAAGGCGATCTTGCTGTTGTCTTGGAAGTTGCCCAAAAATTGCATGAGGTTCCTTTTCAAAAGGGTGCTAAAAGGGTAGTACTGACTATCAAGATAGACGACCGTAGAGATAAGGAAGCTAGCATGTCCAAGAAACTGCAATCTGTAAAGGAAAAACTTCAGAAAACTTAAAAACCAAAGGAGGATAAGCTTTTGGAGAAAAGATATTTAGACTTAGACCCACCACAGAGAATCCTGCTGGGACCGGGTCCTAGCAACTGCCACCCTAGAGTTCTGCGCACTATGTCTGCGCCGCTCATCGGACACTTAGATCCCGATTTTCTGCAAATCATGAATGAGACCATGGAACTGCTCCGGGAAGTTTTCCAGACAAAAAATCAACTGACAATCCCTGTATCCGGCACAGGCAGTGCCGGCATGGAGGCGGCCTTTGTCAATCTGCTGGAACCCGGGGATAAAGCTGTAATCTGTATAAACGGCATCTTTGGAGAGAGAATGGCAGATGTTGCCGGACGCTGCAGAGCGGAAGTAATAAGAGTTGAAGCTGAGTGGGGCGATATAATTCAGCCGGAACAGGTAGAAGCTGCTTTAAAAGGCAACAAAGTAAAGCTTCTGGCTATTGTCCATGCTGAAACATCTACCGGGGCTTGCCAGCCTCTGGAAGAAATATCTAAAATCACTCACAACAACGGGGCTTTGCTACTCCTAGACTGTGTCACTTCACTGGGTGGATTACCAGTAGAGATAGATGCTTGGAATGTAGATGCCGCTTACGGTGGCACCCAAAAATGTTTGAGCTGCCCTCCCGGTCTCTCTCCGGTTACCTTTAGCCCACAAGCTCAGGATATCATTCAAAATCGTAAAACCAAAGTACAAAGCTGGTACCTTGACCTGACAATGATAGCCAACTACTGGGGCAAAGAACGTCTCTACCATCATACAGCCCCTATCAGTATGAACTACGCCCTACGGGAGGCTTTAAGGTTAATTCGTGAAGAAGGTCTGGAAAACAGGTTCGCACGTCATGAGCAAAACTCCGCTGCTTTTGTGGCTGGCATTGAGGCCATGGGTCTTTCTATGCTGGTAAAAAAAGCATACCGCTTGACGAGCTTAAATGCTGTGAAAATACCAGATAGTATCTCTGACCTCAAAGTGCGTCAGATGCTTTTACAGGAGTTCAACATAGAAATCGGTGGTGGACTTGGACCTCTGAAAAATAAAATATGGCGGGTAGGATTAATGGGACATTCCTCAACAAAAAGAAACGTTTTTCTACTTCTCACCGCCCTAGAAACAGCACTGAGAAGCCAAGGGTTGAATATGCAAGAAGGTGCGGCTGTCGCAGCTGCGGCAGCTATTTATAAGTTGTAAAGGGGAAAGGAACTCTCCTTTCCCTTTCCCCTCATCACCCTATATCTCACGAGCTATGCCATCAAACCTGCTTGCTTTCCTATCTTTTGCCTGTTTCCCACGATGCAACGATTCATAACACTCTTCTATTATTTCTCTGTAATGCTCCGTGATAACTCTTCTCTTTGTTTTAAGCGTAGGCGTAAGCTCTCCCTTCTCCTGCGTGAAATCTTCCTCTAGTATAGCAAAACCTTTTATGCTTTCATACCCCGGCAATTCTTTATTTTTTGCAGCAATTTTTTCCTCTACCAGCTCTCTTACCTCCTGCTGCTGGTCAAGGGGAATAGCTTCTTGGTATTTTTTGTTCTTTCCTGCCAGTTGCTTTCTTAAAATATCCCGGTTCAAAGTAATTAAAGCTATCAAGAACGGTTTATTATCCCCATAAACCATTATCTGGTTGAACAAGGGGTCGGAAATAATAAGGTTTTCAATATTGGAAGGTGTTATGTTCTTACCGCCGGAGGTTATCACGATGTTTTTTATCCTATCCGTTATTTTTAGAAATCCATCTTTATCTATTTTGCCAATATCGCCGGAATACAGCCAACCATCTTTTAATGTTTTGGCGGTGTTTTCAGAGTCCTTGTAATAGCCGGAAAAAACACCGGGACCTTTGATAAGAATTTCACTCTCTGCCGTGAGTTTTATTTCTGTCCCGGGGATAGGCTTCCCTACTGTACCAAACCGATATTCTTCAAAGGTGTTGATAGAAGCAAGAACAGTAGTTTCTGTCATGCCGTATCCTTCAAAAACAACCACCCCTAGGGAAGCAAAAAACTCAATAATTTCCTGCGAGAGGGGAGCTCCCCCGGAAACAAAAAGACGCATTCTTCCACCCAGCACCTTTTGAATTTTCTGAAAAACGAGCTTATGGGCAAGATTGTATTTAAAATGCAAGAAAGGAGATACCTCTTTTTTCTATTCTTTGAGCAAAGCTACCTGTCTTCCTACACCCAGTGACCAGTGAAAAATCGCCCGCTTCAAAGGAGGCGATGCTGCCATATTTTCCTGTATCCTGAAATAAATACGTTCAAAAAACCGGGGTACAGCTCGCATGATAGTAGGTCTTATTTCTTTGATGTTGTCCGCAATTTTTTCCAGGCTTTCGGCAAAAGCAACTGGCACTCCTAGGTAAATAGCCAAAAACTGACCGCCGTTTCTTTCTAAAGCATGCGCCAAAGGTAAAAAAGAAAGTGTCAAGTCATCCGGAAACACGGGGAATATTTTTTCTGTAGCCTGGCATACATAAAAAATATTTTCATGCGTAATAACACATCCTTTTGGCGGTCCGGTAGTTCCAGAAGTATATAAGTAAGTAGCCTCTCGCTGTGGCAAAATCTCCCGGGATTCGCTAACCAACCTCTCCAGTTCCTCTGTTTTAAAAACAGTCTGGCAAAGTTCAGCCATCAAGAGATAGCCCTTATCCAACGAAGACTGAGATAAATCTGCCTGAAAAATAACTATTTTTTCCAGAGACGACAATTCTTCTTCCAAATCACCAATCACTGCGGCTTTTTCCTCGTTTTCTAGAAAAACCCAGGAAGCAGCACAATGATTGATTATATATTTGGCCTGCTCCTTGGTGCTGCTGGCATAAACAGGAACGGTTATACCCCCAACAAGCAGAATAGCTAGGTCAGCAACAGTCCAGTTTACACAATTTTCTGAAAAAATAACTAATTTATCTCCCTTTTTGACTCCCCGTTCTCTCAGGGACAGCGCCAAGGAGGAAACTGCTTTCCCTAGCTGCCCCCAAGTCAGTTCTTCCCAGCGACCTTCCCTTTTCTCCATCAAAGCTATTTCATCTTTTTTCTCTCTTACCTGCCGCCAAAAAGACTGTAAAACAGTATTTTCAGCCATTTTGCTCACTCCTTTCCTTCTTATCTGAGCAGAGAACGCATAATCAAAAGCTTCTGGATTTGAGATGTTCCTTCATAAATCTGCATGACCTTGGCGTCTCGCATCAATTTCTCCACGGGATATTCTTTTATATAGCCATAACCGCCATAAACTTGCACGGCATCAGTAGTAATACGCATAGCCGCATCCGCAGCGGTAACTTTAGCCATAGCTGCTTCTTTAGAATTATCCCTGCCATTATCTGCCAACCAAGCCGCTTTCCAAGCAAGAAGACGTGCTGCTTCAATATCCCTAGCCATATCTGAAATCATAAACATAATAGACTGGTTCATGATAATAGGCATGCCAAACTGTCCACGTGACTTAGCGTATTCTAAAGCATATTCCATGGCTGCCCGGGAAAGACCAATGGCAGAAGCAGCTACCCCGGGACGAGAATAGTTGAAAGTTCTCATGATTAGCTTAAAACCGCTACCTTCCTCTCCCAGCCTGTTACTCGCAGGCACAACCACATCCTCAAAAATTACCGAGGTCAGGTTAGAAGCCCTCTGCCCCATTTTATCTTCCTTTTTGCCGGTGCTGACCCCGGCGGTTTCCCGGGGAACCCAAAAAGCTGTTATCCCTTTATGTCCCTTTTTCTTGTCCGTGCTGGTAAAAACAATATAATAGTCCGCTACCCCACCATTAGTAATAAAACACTTGGTGCCGTTAATGACATATTCATTGCCGATTTTCTTAGCAGTCGTGGTAATAGCCGCCACATCAGAACCGGCATCAGGTTCGGTGATACACAGGGCAACTAATTTTTCTTGCTGCGTTATAAGTCCTAAATATTCTTTTTTTTGCTGCGGGCTACCAGCTAGGGCAAGAGGAATACAGGCAATATCATTTATAGCTATGCAAGCTGCGATGCCAGCGCATCCCCAGGCAAGTTCCTCGCCAATAATGCAGACATCCAAGCCGCTAAGACCCTCTCCTCCATACTCCTCGGCCACGCCCAAGTTAAAAAGGCCTACCTCCCGGGCTTTTTTCACAACAGGCCAAGGGAATTCACCTGCCCGGTCATATTCTGCCGCTACCTGGCGAATCTCGCTCTGGGCAAATTCCTGCGCCATTTTTTGTGGCGATTTCTGCTCCTCGCTCATTTGGAAAGCAACTGCCATCAAAGCTCCCTCCTTCAACTTCCTCTAAAAAGTAAACAGCTCAATACCGCCAGAAACGTTTAGTTCGATACCGGTAATATATTTAGCCATATCCGAAACAAGAAAAACAATAGCATTAGCAATATCTTCTGGCTCGCCAGGTCTCTTGAAAGCCGTCCTTTTAATCATTCTCTCATTCATTTTAGGGTTACCCATCTTGAAAGCTTCCGTAGCTATAATGCCAGGTACGATGGCATTAACCGTAATATCATGCCGGGCACCTTCCAAAGCAAGCGTTTTGGTTAGACCAGTTATCCCTGCCTTGGTGGTAGAATAACTTCCCTGACCAAACCCTCCCAAAGTTCCTGCCACTGACGACATATTGATAATCCTTCCCCAAGCTTTTTCTTTCATATAAGGCCAAGCAGCCTGACAGCAATTGTAGGTTCCGGTCAGATTCACTTTCAAATCTCTTTCCCAGAGAGCATCGTTCTGGTTCTCTAGCTGGGCAGCATGATCAAGTGTCGCCGCATTATTTATCAATATATCCAGACTACCAAACTCCTCTTTGACAGTTTTGAAAACTTTTATTACTTCTTCCTTGTCGGTCACATCCATTTTAAAAGCCGCTGCCCGACGTCCCATAGCCTTTATCTCCTGACAGGTTCTCTCCGTATATACAGCGCCTGAACTTTCTAAAAATTGGCTCAATGGACCGTATTTTTCGGCCATTACCACATTTTCTTCGCTTTCCAGAAGAATATCCGTCACTATCACATCAGCACCTGCCTCGGCCAAAGCCAAAGCATCCGCACGCCCAAGCCCCCTTGAGCCACCGCTAACCAGAGCAACCTTTCCTTCCAGTAACATTCTTTTTCCTCCTTTTTTAAAAGAAGACCCGGAATAGACGGAAAGCCTTTTCCGGGTCTTCCCTTTAACCTAATAACGCCTGCAGTTTCATAGCTAGGGACATATCACCCTTAACTTTTATTTTACCGGCTAAAAAAGCGCTGGTAGGATTTAATTGTCCTTCCATAAGAGAGACAAAATCAGCATCAGAGATGGTTACCGTTAAGTTGGAACTCTCGGCAAGACCTTCCTTAACCTCTGCTTTACCGTCTTCAATAGCAATAGAAAAATCTCCCCCACTATCCCCACTCAAACAAAACTGGT
>CAZLTH010000118.1:0-5713 GCA_964562355.1 uncultured Syntrophomonadaceae bacterium
CCTAGGTTGCTTGTCCTCTTCAATTCTATCACATCCAGACATTCGTGTCAAAAAAGAACCGTCCCCACTGGATTGCTCTTGCTTTTCACGCAAACATGTGCTATGCTTATTTACGTGGAGGTGAAACTTATGCAGCGCCAAAATATTACCTTATCAATTCCTAAGGATACTCTGAAAAAAGTAAAGCATCTCGCAATTGAAAGACAAACCTCTATTTCTGGTCTGTTAGCAAAAACATTTGAAGAGATTATTACTAAAGATGAAGCTTATACCAAAGCAAAATCAAGACAACTGGCAATGATGCAGGAGGGGTTTGATCTGGGCTTAAAGGGTAATATCAACTGCCAGCGAGAAGAATTATATGACCGAGAATAAGAAAAAACAGTTTGTTGATACTAATATTTTTTTGTACGCTTATGATAATTCTAGCCATGAGAAGCAGAGTAAGGCTAAAGATTTAATTTCGCATTTGTGGGCAACAGACCAAGGATGTTTAAGCATACAAGTATTGCAAGAGTTTTACGTTAACGTCACTAAAAAAATACCAAAACCTTTGCCCCCAATGCGAGCCGGACAGATCATAGAGGATTTGAGTTGTTGGCAACTTCATGTGCCCTTGGTTGAGGATATCTTAGAAGCAATAAATATTCAACAGCGCAATCATTTATCTTTTTGGGATGCACTAATTATTTGTAGTGCAAAAAGCTTGGACTGTAAAACTATCTGGAGTGAAGACTTAAGCAGTGGACATTTTTATGAAGGCTTACAGATACTCAACCCTTTCCTTTAGAAGAAATCCGTAGGCAAATATTTTAACAATACTATATCTTATCAATGCCTTTCTGTCGTATAAAAACTAGCATTTGTCGATAAACGCAGTAACAGGAATTGACTGGCGTGAAGCCACTTGCGGTTTACAGTTTACAGTTGGGCTTTCTTTATTGATAATCTACAAAATCTCTTCAAAGCTTCTAAATCTTAAATGTAAGGGGACACGCCTGCACTTAGCGAAGTCGAATGTGATAGTTACCAGGGTTTATCGTGTCCCTCTTCCATAAAGAACCTAATTCTCATTCACTTCCCGCACTTAGCAACTAACAAACGTCAACTGGTAACTGGTAACTGGTAAAATGTAAGTTAGTGGCCTTTGACAGTATAGTTGCGTTAAAATACGATTACTTTGCCTTGCCAAGTATAATTATACTTCTCCTTAACAAACAGTAGTTCCTCCATCTACATGAATAATTTGCCCGGTAATAAAATTGGATACGTCCGAAGCTAAAAAAAGTACTGCCTGCACAACCTCAACAGGTTCTGCAATCCTTCCCAAGGGTATGGTTTTTACAATCTGTTCATGAATATCCTGCACTGACCAGAAAGGTTTACTAAAATCAGTCCTGACCATACAGGGAGCCACGGCATTAACCTGAATGTTGTCATGCGCCAGCTCAAAAGCCAGCACTTTTGTCAGCATTTCTATGGCGGCTTTTGCTACCCCATAAATGCCCATTCCGGGCGCAACCCTACTGCCAGCAGTAGAAGATATGTTAACAATTTTTCCCTTTTTCTGTTCTCGCATCATAGCAGCAGCTTTTTTTGAACAAAGGAAAGTGCTATTTAAATTTGAATCCAAAATCTTTTGCCACTTGGAAAGCTCTGTGTCTATCACCGAGCCGGTCAACAAATTCATACCCACGTTATTAATGAGCACATCCAGCCTGCCATACTTCTCCTTAATAGCATTAAAAAGAGCCTCGACATCTTTTTCCTTAGCTGTATGTGCCGGTACTGTCAAAAGATTGTCGTCATTATTCAGTTTCTTGACAACAGCCTCCAGCCCTAGCTGTTTCCGGGCACACAAAACTACTTTGGCCTTTTGTGCCAGTAAACTCTCTACCATCTCAAGCCCTATTCCTCTGCTCCCTCCCGTGACTAAAACAACCTTATCTTCCAAATCAAACCAGGCCATGTCTATTGACACCTCCCTGTAAATTTCTTTCGTACAAAAGGAAGAAGCCCACCTTATCCAGCAAAATTTTCAACCCAAAAAAGGTATGCAATCCACCGGGGACGGTTCTTTTTTGGATCGATTACTCTTTGCATCCTCTGCCTTTGTTCTTTTCTCTACAGGACACTCCTGATAACCTCCCTATCTATTTCAATCATCTCACCTATCTTTCTCTTTAACAATTCTATCTTTTCAAGGAGTATGGATAATATTTCAATAAGCTCCTTTTTAGCTTCCAAATCTGTTCTGGTATATACTCTGTAATCTTTCCTTTAATTATCTTCCATCGTTTACCTTTCTTCGTCCTCTCTCTTTTCTCCTTCATCTAGCAACTTCCCCCCGGGCATTAATCCTATCAATGGCGTTAATTAGACTTTTGGCAACAGCAATCTTACCTTCAAACAAATTAACGACAGTGCCGTATTTACTAAATGGGTGTTCAGTTAGCACGGTTTTGTTGATGATACCATTCCTTATGACAAAATTTACAATCAACTTGACGAATTCCATTTGATGATAGTTAAGTGAGGCATCAGATAAAAATTTATCAAATACCTCATTGGCGGCTTTAGGATCTAATCCTACTGTTTTAATTACTAGTTTTAAAAGTGGTTCGTCGCCATATTCTTTCCTGTAGTCTTCCTTACTGCCAAGTTTCTGCCACAGTATTTTTTCTAAATGCTTCACATCTTCCTTTGAAATTTCTTTATTGTTTCTGAGTTTATAAACCACTATATCGTCTTTATGCTCTCTTAAATATCTATTAACCTTCTTTTTGTAACTTTGCATATCGTTAACAGAATACTCCCCTGCTGCTTCTTTTGTTTCTAGAATTTCATCAGCAAAATTGGTATAATAAATTTCAGTTTGTTGGCTGTCCAAGAATTTTATTAAATCTCTAAGGGCAAGTCTTACTGTCTCATGCTCAAATATGTCTGCCTCTTCCCAGTATTCGTCTGTTTGGATTTTAGCGAGTAGTTCTTGTTGTTTTTTAACTTGGTGTATACTTCCTTTGTCTTCCAATGCTGTGGCTGTTACTACAACTCTATTTTTAGATTTTGCTGCTCTAATTCCTTTTAATTCTGCAAGCTCGATGGTATACATCAAATAATCAAACCTCTTCGCAAGTTCATCATCATCTGTTACTTGTATGAGAGAGGCAATATGTTCTTCTAAAGCTCTGAGATCATCATCTTTTAGGTCTGTATAAGTATTGTTTTGGCTGTATTTATGAAGATGCTGTATTTTTATACGTGCAGCAAATTTAGTCTCATCAATAGATTTAACTTCTTGTATTATTTTTTTAACCAGTGCTTCTCTATGATTTATGTATTCCTGGGCTTGATAGTCCATATTTTGTAATTCTTTTACTATTGCAGCTCGAATATTAAACAAGTTTTCTGTTAACGATTTGTATGCTTTTGCTTGCTTGCCATTTTTGTTTGTTCTAAAAAACTCAAAATTGGTGCAGTAGTCAAATATGATAAATTCTTTCTTATCTATTCCTACCCCGTGCAAATTTTCACATAATCTTGTTCCCCGCCCTATCATCTGCCAAAACTTAGATTTTGAGCGTACTTTTTTAAAGAATACCAAGTTTACTAGTTCAGGAATATCGATTCCTGTGTCTAGCATATCCACTGATACTGCTATTTGTGGCAGTTTTTCTTTAGTTGAGAAATTATCCATTATACTTTCTACATAGTTAATATCTGTATAAACAGCTCTGGCAAAACTTCCTTTGTGCTCGGGGTAAAGCCTATCAAAGCACTTTATAATAAAATCAGCATGCCTTTTGTTTCTTGCAAATATTATTGTTTTGCCTAATTTATCGCCGCCTTCTATTTTTATCCCCTTTCCCATCAAGTCCTGTAATACCAGATCTATGGTGTCATCGTTAAAGAGAAATAAATTAAGCGCTTCTCCCCCGACTGCTTTTACATCATCATCAAAGGTGTCTTCAAATTGCTCTTTTTCTTCTTCGTCTAGCTCGTCGTAGTAAATTCCCTTTTCTATGAATTTCATCTTAGTTTCAATGGTGTAGTACGGCACAAGATAACCTTCTTGAATAGCCTCTCCTAGTTCATAGGCATAAGTCGGCACGTTGTTTTCTAGATCGAAGATTTCATAGGTGTTTTTGTCAATATCATTTTTCGGCGTTGCTGTTAGTCCTAGTAAAATGGCATCAAAATAGTTAAATATTGCTTGATATTTTTTATAGATACTTCTATGACTTTCATCTATAATTATTAGATCAAAATGACCGCTGGTAAACAGTTTGCTCTGATCATTGTTTTTCGCATCATCTATGGCATTCATCATTGTAGGGTAGGTCGAAAACACCATTCTGCTTTCCGGATTGTCTTTGCCGTCAAGCAGGTTGCAAAGTGACAGTCCCGGCAAATGTTCTTTGAAATTATTTTTTGCCTGTTTTACCAGTGCTTTTCTGTCTGCCAAAAAAAGCACATTTTTTAGCCATTCTTTTTCCATCAGCACATCTACTATTGATATAGCTACTCTTGTCTTTCCAGAGCCTGTCGCCATGACCAGTAGAGCTTTTCGGCTACCTTTATCAAGAGATTCACAAACGGCATTGATAGCCATCTTTTGATATGGTCTGTTGGTAATTTTATCATTTATATTTGGATTATTCAAAGACCTTCTATTTGCTCTCTTATACATTAGCCAGGCGAGTTCTTCTTTTGTATATATTCCAGATACAATTCTCTCCGGATAACTTTTGTCATCCCATAAGTAATATTCAAAACCATTTGTATAAAATATTATCGGTCTAACTTTATATTCTTTTTCAAGGCAGTCTGCGTATCTACTGGCCTGAACTTGTCCAATTTTCGGGTTGACACTTGTTTTTTTCGCTTCTACTACTGCTAAAGGCTTGCCGTCTTCTCCATAGAGGACATAGTCAACATATCCAATACCTGTGTCGTTAGGCATTCCCCTAACTTCAACCTCTTCTAGACAGTCTTTTCCTATTGTCCAACCGTTTAATTCTAGTTCTACGTCTATGTACGTTTTGCGAGTTTTAAATTCTGATATCTCATCTACTTTGAACTCACGCGTTGATTTGTTTCTTTCCCTTTTTGCCGTGTTTTCTTTTCGAAGCGCAAGATTTTCTTTTATAATTTCTGCCAGTTTTCTATCTTTTGAGCCTAGTTTTTCGTATAAGTCTTTGATTTCTGCTCTTGTTTTCTTTTCTTCCTCACAATCTCCTAAAATACTTGCCTCAAAAACAATTTCATGAAATTCATCAGAGTAGCAGTAATCAATCCAGGCTATAAATTCATACAAATTACGCAGGGAAAGCACTGCCTGTTCCCTAGTAATTGGCGCAGACGAATGCACCGCTTTATTTCCTAGTTTCTGAATATACTTAAGCATGGGAAGGAGTTTAATATCGATAACGTTTTTAAATCCATCGTCATACATTAGCGTTGCTAATTTATCTTGGTAGGGAGGAACTAAATCATCGTCATAACTGAAAACCCATTTAATTGCCAGCTCTAATGCCCGCCGTGATAATATGGCGGTAGTAGCATAAGAGACAACCAAACTCTTTTCCGCTTCAATGCAGGCAAGTGAAAAAGAGTTGTATTTTTCTTCTTTTTTTAGGAATTCGAAGTTGTAGGTCATGGATTCCCCCCCCCTTGGTCTTTAATGGTGGTTTATAGTTTCCAGGTCAGCCGC
>CAZLTH010000119.1:0-5629 GCA_964562355.1 uncultured Syntrophomonadaceae bacterium
TAATTTATATTCTACACTAAAAATAAAGAAATTGAAAAAAATTTATCTCACTGTCCAAAAAACTTGCTAGTTTGCAAGTCATATGTCATAATACACTCGTACCAAATCTTCGGAGGTGAAAGATCATGTGTGCGGAAAAGGCACAAATAAAGGTAGTCAGAGGCTTGGCTCAAAAAATGCGAGGTCAGGCAACCAAAATATACTATGAAGCTTTCAAATTAAAAATAGATAAACTGCTTCTGGTACCTACGTCAAAAGAACAAGCTCTGAGAATTATAGAAAAAAGTACAAACTTTGATAATGGCTTGTTTGCTCTATATAAGGAAGAAGTAGTCGGCGTATTGGGAATGAATTATCGGGATAAAAGATACCTTCATTATAACTTGGTTGACCTGCACCAAGAATTTGGGGTATTAGGAGCATTATGGCGCCTAGCAATACTTAGAATTGAGGACATGCAAATCAAACTAAAACCTTCTGAAATTCGCATAGAAGCTGTTGCCGTAGCAGCAAAAATGAGAGGCTTAGGCGTGGGGAAGCTTCTCTTTGCCAAGATTTTTAGAATGGCAAAAGAAAACAGCTTTAGCTCTGCACGTTTAGAAGTTATTAATACTAATAAGCAAGCTCATTCTTTATACAAAAGATTAGGGTTTCAAGATGTCAAGGAAAGTAAGTATGGTTTATTCACCACCCGTGCCGGTTTTAGTTCGATTTTTAGCATGAAAAAAGAACTGGATAGTGTTGCGAGTGAAGAAGTTTGAAAGTTGGAAGGTTTAAAAGTTTGAATGGGGGAACGAAGCACGGATAGACACAGCCTGCCCCATTCGACTATGCTCAGGGCAAGCTCTGAGCATAGTCGAATGGGGATCAACATGCATAGGCACAGGAATCTTGCACTTCTACCATCCACTTCCCACTGTCCAACTTTCCACTTTCCAACTTTCTACTTTCCAACTTACTAACTTACGTGAAATGGACTGATTTGATTGCCAGATTTTCAAGAAATATATTTAGACAACAGTGCTACTACTCGACCCTGTCCGGAATGCATCTTAACAATGAATAGAATCTTGACTGAAAATTACGGAAATCCCTCTTCTCTACACAGCCTAGGGCTCAAAGCTGAAAAAGAAAAAATAAAAGTTGCTAAGATAATAGCCGGCATTTTAAAAGTAAAAGGAGATGAAATCTACTTCACCTCCGGTGGAACCGAAGCTATAAACTTGGCTATAAAAGGTATCGCCCGGCGTCACAAAAAAAGAGGTAACCATATTATTACCAGTGAGATCGAGCACCCAGCAGCCCTTTATTCCTGTCAAGCCCTAGAAAAAGAGGGTTTCTGTATAGATTACCTGGCAGTAGACGCAGAAGGGAATATCTCCCTAGAAGATCTAGACGCAAAGATAAGAAAAGAGACTATCCTGCTCAGCCTGATGCACGTGAACAACGAAACAGGCACTATTTTCCCATTGGAAAAAGCAGGTGCTCTGATAAAGAAAAAAAATCCTACTACTTTTTTTCACGTTGACGCCGTGCAGTCTTTTGGCAAACTCCCCTGTCGCCCATCGCTCTGGCAAGCAGACCTGCTAAGCATCAGTGGCCATAAAATACATGGGCCGAAAGGGATAGGGGCACTCTATATAAGGGGTAGTGTGTCTATTGCACCTCTTTTCCACGGTGGTGGACAGGAAAAAGAAATACGCCCGGGAACGGAAAATATTGCTGGCATTGCCGGGCTGGGCGCAGCCGCTGCCGTATGTTCTAAGAATAACACAGACTTTTATACTCAACTTGAAGCACTCAAAAAAAAGTTTGTAAGCGGTGTTTTGAAAAATATCCCGGAGGCAAAACTAAACAGTCCTCCTCAGGGAGCACCACATATAGTTAACTTCTCCTTCCGGGGTGCCCGGGGGGAAGTTCTGCTTCACCTGCTAGAGAAAGAGGGCATTTTCGTTTCCACCGGGTCAGCATGTCATTCTCGCCGGCGAGATTTAAGCCATGTCCTGCTGGCTATGCAAGTTAATGAAAGCGACATCCAGTCAGCATTGCGTTTTAGTTTCTCTCCCTACAATACCATCGCAGAGATTGACTTTGTCGTGGAAAAACTAACCCTATACGTTAAAGAACTGAGGTGTATGTAAATGTCTGAACTTATTCTTATCAGGTATGGTGAACTAGGACTAAAAGGTAAAAACCGCTCCTTTTTTGAAAATCAATTACAAAAAAATATCCGCCTCTCCTTATCTGCCTTTGGGAAACACAGGATTTACCGTACTTGGGGTCGTCTGTTCGTGGAAATAAATAGCGAAGACAGAGACAGTGCCATTTTGCAGTTGCAAAACATTTTCGGCATCGCTTCCATAAGTCCTGTTCTGAAAACCAGCCTAGATATGGCTGAAATAAAGGCAACGGCTCTTAGCCTAATGCAAAGCCTGCACCACCCCGGAGAAACATTCAAGGTAGAATCGCGCCGCGCTAACAAATCTTTTCCCCTTAAATCACCGGAAATCAGCCAGGAAGTAGCCGCCTATATCTTACAACACTTGCCAGACCTGCCGGTAGATGTTCATAACCCGCAGCGTACCCTTCAGGTAGAAATCAGGGAATGGGAAGCCTATATCTTTACAGAAGCCTACCCGGGGGCAGGAGGTCTACCCGTAGGAGTAACCGGCAAAGCCTTGTTACTCCTCTCCGGTGGCATAGACAGTCCAGCAGCTGGTTACCTAGCGCTAAAGCGGGGGGTAAAGTTGGAAGCACTGCACTTTTATAGTTTTCCTTTTACAAGCGAGCGCTCCAAAGAGAAGGTTTTGGATCTCTGCTCTGTACTAGCTCGTTATTGTGGTAATATCAACCTACATATAGCCCATTTTACAGAAATACAAAAGGCTATCCGTGAGCATTGCCCCGCCGAGTGGGGAGTGATTATTATGCGCCGAATGATGCTGCGCATTGCTGCTGCAATAGCAGAAATAAAGGGGGCCGGCTCCCTTTTTACCGGAGAAAATCTAGGACAGGTAGCTAGTCAAACTATGGAAAGTATTGCTGTTATCGAAAAAGTTGCTGACCTGCCTATTTTCCGACCGCTCATAGGTTTTGACAAAAAAGAAATTATCACCCTAGCCGAAAAAATAGACACCTACTCTATCTCTATCCGTCCCTACGAAGACTGCTGTACTATCTTTGTACCCAAGCATCCTATTATCCGCCCCCGGCTGGAACAGACAGAGAAAATAGAAAAAAACTTTGACTTTAGACCTCTACTGGAAAGCTGTATTGACAACCTAGAAACTATTACTATAAATTGAAAGACAGCTTAACAGTAACTTCCGTCCCTTCTCCCGGTAAACTAGCGATAGATATCTCTCCATTATTATCTTTAATAATCTGATGACAGATCGAAAGACCCAGTCCCGTACCCTTCTTATCTCCCTTGGTACTGAAAAAAGGCTGGAACACTTTATCAATTATTTCAGCCGGAATACCGCAGCCACTGTCTTCAACCACAATACAAACCCATTCTTCCTCAAGAAAAGTTCGAATACAAACGGAATCACCTTTTTGGCAAGCGTCAAAAGCATTATTGATTACATTTACCATTACCTGCTTGATCTTATTTTTATCGATATATACCCTAGGTACCACTGACGCTGCCTTTATCTCTAGAGCAATATCTTCTTTCAATGACCTATTTTTTAGCATCGGCTCCATTTCCAACAAAACAGCGTTAATATTCTGGAAACTCCTTACATCACTTTTACACCGAGCAAAAAGCAAAAATTCATTGAGCACATTATTTAATACTTCAATCTCTCCCTTAATTATGGTAAAAAATTTCATATCACATTCAAAAACAAAAGTCCTCTCTTTATGTTTACTTTCAATCAACTGCACAAAACCCTTAATGGTCGTCAAGGGATTACGCATTTCATGACAGGCTCCAGCAGCCATTTCACCCAGAGAAGATAAAACCTCGTTACGCTTCAGCATTTCCTGTGAAAGAAGCATCTCGTAGGAGGGCCTTTCTACAGACAGAATAAAAACACCTTTAAAAACTAGGGCACTAAAAAAAACTTTATACAGATGACTCAACAATCTGAACTCCTCTTGTAAAATATAACTTTGCAAAGAAAAAGCATGTGAAAAAACTAATAAGATTAAAATATTAATGACGAAAGCACTATACTGGCTTTTCTTTTTTCTATATCTTCTCCAGACAAAAAGAAGAAGAATCAAGAAAAAAAGCAAGAAAACACCTTCTGTAAGGACTTTCTCCAAGAATAACTCTTCCGGAGTTAACAGCATAAGCATTCCTCTGTACCCCCAGTAAGCAGGAAATGTCAAAAGAGCAGAAATGATAATAGCAAAAGATAAAGATGCATACTTATTATAATCCCTGCCCTTTAGATCACCTAAAAACCATACAAAAACTGCCCCAAAGACAAGAGGCAAAGAGGAAAAAAATCAAAGAATGCTATCTCCACCGTCTGGGGAAAAACAAGAAGTAACGGAGTTTCCAGCTGAAAAAAGAAATGTAAGAGTTTAAACCATCCTGCTGTTAAAAAAGACAAACCAATAATGAAAACCGACATTATTTTTAAAGTATACGCCTGCCAGCTAAGGAAAAAAATCGCCAGGCAGTAAAAAATCTCAACCATAAGCAAAGAAAAGTAAACAGCAACAGCGTAGTTTTTATAAACCTGTGCAAAAAATGGGAACTCAGCAAAAGAAGTTACAATCAAAACGAGTCCGGAAAACAACCCCAGAAAATAAACTGTTCTTTCTTTTTCAAAATAACTCAAGGGTCGAGACGTCATACTTTGCTCCCCTTTGCTTTTATCTCATCACCTTTACAGTAGCTTCTCAGCAAACTCTAATCACTAAAATATCTTAACGCAACTTAACTTGTTTTAATTTATCTTAACTTATAATGGTTGATTTTGCAAATAATTTCGTTATTCAAGCAGGAATAATTGAATTTTCCAGAGAATAACACTACTATACTCACGAAGGCAACTACCTTACATTTTCATATATGCTACCAAATGCAACTAACTTACCTTTTATCAGTTACCAGTTTACAGTTTACAGTTTACAGTTTACAGTTTACAGGGGTTACGAAGGTTATGGGGGTGAGTCCGAGGAAGTGAGTCCGAGCAAGTCAGGAGTCCGGGAGGTTTTCCAATTTGGCATGCAATAATTAACTGATAACTGATTCGGGCAGAAAGGAAAGTTGCTAGGTGAAAAGAAATAAAAAAGCAATGGCTATCATCAATCCTGTTTCTTCTAACGGTAGAACAGGTCGCCGCTGGCCTGAAATCAGCGCTCTTTTGCAAAAAAGTGATCTAGTTTTTGACTACAGATTCACACAAGCTTCAGGTGATGCTCGTAACATTGCTCGAGAAAGCCTAGAAGAAGGTTATGAAACCTTAATTTCTATCGGCGGAGACGGAACACTAAACGAGATAGTAAACGGATTTTTTCTAGTAAGTGAAGAAATAAGAGATCGCAGTGCTTTGGGAATCATTTCCATGGGTACCGGTGGGGACTTTATACGCACCGCTGGCATCCCCAAAAATGTCGCAGAAGCAGTATTAAAAATAGCCGAGGGCAAAACATTCCTCATGGATAT
>CAZLTH010000120.1:0-1850 GCA_964562355.1 uncultured Syntrophomonadaceae bacterium
TGTTTTGTAAAGACACCAAATGGAGCACAACCATAATTGGTATTAAGAACCCTCATACCACCAACTAGAACTGTCATCTCAGGAATTGTCAGATTCAGTAATTGGGCTTTATCTACCAAAAGATCCTCAGAACATACAGCGAACTTGGATTTTTGATAATTTCTAAAACCATCTGCTTTAGGTTCAAGTACAGCAAATGAAGTTACATCTGTCTGTTCCTGAGTAGCATCTGTACGACCTGGAGTAAAGGCCACTGTTAAATCATAGCCAGCATTTTTGATAGCTTTTTCAATACCTGCATTCCCACCTAGAACAATCATGTCAGCTAAAGAAACTTTTTTCTGACTGGTTTGTGAATTATTGAAGTCATTTTGAATAACTTCAAGTACATCAAGAACTTTCTTAAGTTCTTCCGGTTGATTGGCTTCCCAATTCTTTTGTGGCTCCAGTCTAATACGTGCGCCATTAGCACCACCACGATAATCAGAACCTCTGAATGTTGAAGCTGATGCCCATGCTGTTGATACTAATTGGGATACCGACAATCCAGCCTCAAAAACTTTAGCTTTCAAAGCATCAATGTCTTGCGCAGTCAGCATTTCAAAAGCATCTTTTGGTGTTGGATCTGCCCAAATTAATTCTTCTTCAGGGACTTCAGGACCAAGCCAACGCGAACGAGGACCCATATCACGATGTGTCAATTTGAACCATGCACGAGCAAAAGCGTCTGCAAATTCTTCTGGATTTTTATGGAAGTGTTTCGCAATAGGTTTATATGTTGGGTGCATACGCAATGCTAAATCTGCCGTTGTCATAATAGGTGGTTGTGTTTTTGAACTGTCCTGAGACAGAGGAACATTATGAGCAGCGGGATCTGCCGGTACCCATTGCCATGCCCCTGCAGGACTTTTCACAAGATTCCAGTCGTTATCAAATAGGGTATCAAAAAAACCCATATCCCATTTAGTAGGAGTAGGATTCCATGGACCTTCAATACCACTAGATATCGTATCATCACCTGAACCTGATCCGAAACTACTCTTCCAACCTAAACCCATTTCTTCAATGCTTGCTGCTTCTGGTTCTGGTCCGACATTCTCTGCGCTGGCAGCACCATGACATTTTCCAAATGTATGACCACCTGCAATGAGGGCAACTGTTTCCTCATCATTCATTGCCATGCGTGCAAATGTATCTTTAACATCTTCCCCAGAAGCAACTGCATCTGGCACACCATTTGGTCCTTCTGGATTTACATATATTAATCCCATCTGAACTGCTGCCAAGGGATTATCAAGATCACGTTCGCCAGAGTATCGTTCATCACCTAGCCATTCACTTTCGTCACCCCAATACACATCTTCCTCAGGTTCCCAAACATCTTCTCGACCACCAGCAAAGCCAAAGGTTTTAAAGCCCATTGATTCTAATGCACAGTTACCTGCCAATATCATTAAATCTGCCCAAGAAATTTTCTTGCCATATTTTTTCTTAATAGGCCAGAGTAATCGTCTAGCTTTATCAAGATTCACATTATCTGGCCAACTATTAAGCGGTGCAAATCTTTGAGTACCGCTTACTGCTCCACCTCGACCATCCTGTGCTCTGTAAGTTCCTGCGCTATGCCAAGCCATTCGGATAAACAAACCACCATAGTGACCATAATCAGCTGGCCACCAGTCCTGTGAATCTGTCATTAGTGCATGGAGATCTTTCTTTAATCCTTCATAATCAAGTTTATTGAATTCTTCAGCATAATTGAAATCAGGTGCCATTGGATCGACCTTACTAGAATGCTGCTGCAAAATATTTAGTTTCAGTTGATTGGGCCACCAATCACTACTTTGCGT
>CAZLTH010000120.1:1950-5617 GCA_964562355.1 uncultured Syntrophomonadaceae bacterium
AAGGTCTTTCTTACCTTTCTAAATATCACCTCTGCGTGTGGATGATCTTTTGACTTAATTAATTCCTTGTATATAGAAAGGCGCTGTGGCGTCATTTTAAGTTTATGTTCCTTGCACTTATCCATAAAAACTTTCATCACAAGACTCCTATCTTTTCGTAGCATATTAATACTATATAGGAATAACTACTATTTGTCAAGCAAACACACAACCGCTTTGCAATTAGATTATGTTTCTCGAACAGATATTCTCCAAATATGCCCACTGACGTAAATCGCAATGGCAAACAGAGTAAGTTTGCCGACGATTATCATAAGGGTAAACAATAATCCCCTGAGACCAAAGATATAAAAGAGTACTGTTGCCAAAACAAAAACTTTTACAATCACAATCCCTAAAAAACGTCTGTTTATTGAGGTTTTATACGCCCTTAAGCTTCCTTGCTGAATGCCTTTAAGGTGTTTCCCTAGCACCCTGTTATTTAGCAACCATTTCTCCAATCTTTTTGAAGAACGAGCATAAGAAGCAAGAGCAATCAAAAGAAATGGGCTTTGTGGCAGAATAGGAAGCAGAATGCTAATATAAGCTAATCCCATAAAAAAGGTACCGATTACTACGAACAACGCCCTGTTTAAGCCGTGCCTGCCGTTCTCACATTTTTTGCTTTGTTTTTCTCTCTCTGCTCCCATTTCCTCTCCCCTTTTCCCAAAAACGGCATTAAAACAACTCTTAATAGTTTTTTGGATTGACGAATGTGTTTTAGATAAACTGATTACCCATTTTTTCAGCACCAGAGTGCACCCTGAATTTAGCCAAGCGTGCAGTGATTACTTCTTGACTAATCGGTGGCAATTCAGCAAGCGGTTGCTTCCCCATTCGTTTCCGGTATCGTTCCGCAAAAAGAGGTTGTGGCTCTCTCTCATACAAAACCCCTAGTGGAATCTTTTCTCCTTCCGCCAGCGCCGCCTCTAACGCCACGTTACGATCGCTACGGTCATAATCCTCGGAAAGCACCTCAACTCGCTCGTTATACCAAGCAACCGACCTTGTGCCGTAGATTAGACACGGCTGAATCACATCAACAAGTGAAAAACCACGATGAGCAATAGCACTTGCAAACAACTCGCTCAAGTGAGTCAAATTGCCAACAAAGCCACGAGCAACGAAAGTACAACCATTAACGATTGCCGTGGCAAGCATCTGCGCTGGAGCTGACTCCACTCCGGAAAATTGAAGCCGTGTTTTCTCGCCTTGCGGCGTTGTCGGTGAACCCTGCCCCTTAGTAAGGGCATAGATCTCATTGTTATGCACAATAACTGTGATATCAGGGTTGCGCCGTAGTGCGTGTAAAAAGTGATTTCCTCCTTCTCCATAGCAATCACCCTCTCCGGTGGTAACAATAGTAGCAAGCTCGGGATTGGCAGCATGAATTCCAGTCGCTGCCGGGATAGCACGACCGTGTAAACCATTGAACAAGTTACAGCGCAGATAATGCGGCAACTTCGCCGCTTGCCCAATTCCAGAGACAAGGCAGACTTGATGCGGCTCCTTATCCAATAAAACCAATGCTCGTTTAAGCGCAGCCAGAATAATAAAATTCGGGCATCCAGGGCACCATTGCTTTTCTGTTTCACTCTTGTAATCATTAAGCGTAACCATCAAGCATCCTCCTTATATAATCAGCAGTTATGGGAAGACCATCACTGCGCCTCACCGCTCCAGAAAAATTGAGACCGTATTCAGCGGTCAACAGGTAAGTGAGTTGCCCTGTAGCATTTCCTTCCACGCTGATATATTTTTTTCCACTAGAGAAAGCATAGTAAGGGAGAGGCCATATTTCAGTAAAATGAATAGCTCCTGCCACTATCCCCTCTGCACGTAGTTGAGACACCGTCTCCTCAATCACCCCACGAGTTGACCCCCAGCTCACCAAAACAATTTCAGCACCAGATAAGCATATCTCTTCCGGTAAAGCCATCGCCTGTTGCAAGCGTTTCTGTTTTGTAAGTCGTTTCTGCACCATTGCTGGTCGCATGTGAGTTAAATCTTCCGTAATATGTCCTGTCTCGTTATGCTCGTCGCTATCTGAGCAGACTAGATGTTCACTCTGCCCGGGATAGAGACGAGGAGAGATTCCATCTGCTGTAAGGAGATAGCGCTTGTAATCAGAAAAAGCTTCTGGAATAGCAAGACGCCTTGCTGGTACTCGCGCTTGTACTGAACTCGGAATATCAAACTTTTCATATGAAAAATAACTGTCAGCAAGGAACTGGTCTGTGAGAAGGATGACCGGAGTTTGGTATATGGCAGCGAGCTCAAAGGCACGTACTGTTTTCGAGAATATATCCTGTGGGTCGGAAGGAGCAATGACTGCCTTGGGAAATTCACCATGACCGGAGTGAATCGCAAACAGAAGGTCTTCCTGGGCAGTACGTGTAGGCAAACCTGTAGCAGGACCAGGACGCTGTGCAATTAAGATTACCAGTGGGATTTCCATCATTCCAGCCAAACTCACTCCTTCGCCCATAAGGGCAAAACCTCCACCAGAAGTAGCGGTCATCGCACGTGCGCCAGCATAACTAGCACCAATCGCCATGTTGATTGCCGCAATTTCATCCTCTACTTGTTCAACAAAAACTCCCAACTCCTCATCACGAGCAAAAGCAGTGATTATTCCAGTCGAAGGGGACATAGGGTAAGTAGCAATAAAACGACAACCAGCATAAGCAGCAGCAAGCGGAAGCACCTCATGCGCTGTGGTGAATGCATAAGAGCGATTGCGTGCATTAAGAACCGGCAGTTTATGGGTTGCTGATTGTATAGCTGCATATCCAGCACGTACTGCAACAAGATTTAAGCGAACGCTCTCCTCCCCCTTAGATGAAAATCTGCTAATCAAAATCTGCTCCACCACGGAGGGTTCGATTGAGAGCATTGAACAAAGTGCACCAGCAGCAACCGAGTTAGCGTAGAGCTTATTCCCACACTGCTCAACAGCAATGCTGCGGAACGGTACGACTACCGTTCGTGAATCTTTTCCTGTCTCAGCAAGCATTATGCCAGTTGTACTAAGAAGGGTTTTGTAATGTTCTCCAGCCTGCTCGTTTAACACAAGAAGCAAGTCAGCATCGTGACGAGGACCATTAAGCAACTCATCACTCACCCTAATATGATAGCTACTATTGCCCCCACGAATACGTGACTCATACTCCTTACAAGTAAAAACAGGATAACCCGATTTGAGAATGGAACGAGAGAAAACATCTCCAATCGTCTGAATCCCTTCTCCAGCCGCCCCAGCTATGACAATGTTTAGATCAATCATTACACCAAACCTCCTTTGAAATCCAGCCAATCAAAATAGATAGCTACATCCACCAAATCCATAAAATATCCTTTTATATTTCAGTATTACTACATATTAGTAATGCCTACTATTATTATAAATATACTTACTTCTTTTGTCAAGGCAATATTCTAAAAACTCTGAATAAAAAAGGATATCGCTCACTCGGGCTGACGAAGTGACTCAGTGACTAAGTCAGCCTGCGGCTGTAAGTGACTAAGTAGGAACGAAGGACGACGAGGTTGGGGAGAATCCCCACTTCTTTTACTCCCTCAGTCCCTCGTCATTCGCCCCCCGTCCTTACTCAGTCACTCAGTCACT
>CAZLTH010000121.1:0-5568 GCA_964562355.1 uncultured Syntrophomonadaceae bacterium
GAGTTGTTGTCAGAGGGGCAGTAAGAAATAAACTAGCTAGCAACAGAGAAAAAAAAGGGGGGGGTTAAAAGCCGAATGGCTTTTACCCCCCCCCTTTTTTTTTTAATGAGGGAAGGGAAGGCGTCAGTTTTCAACAAGTGGCAGTAACAATAGTATAGGGACGTTTAGCTTGCCATCTCTCCACAACAACTTATCCTTTAAAGCAATTCTTTCGGTAATTCAGCCAGCGAATTCTTGCCTTTGAAAAAGAAAGTTCCTAAGGAATCCAGTTAAAATGAATGTTGTAATTTGGCAGGAAGTTACATTTGTATTGCAGAAATTTTAAGAAAATTCAAATTGACTTTTTCGGGAGGGGGGGGGATAGAATGTAGAGGTCAGAATCAATTTTCAACTCACACAAATATATTTCATGCGAGGAGGATTACTGTGAGAAGTTTTACGATGGTGAAATGCTTGGAATGTAACGCTGTTTACGACGTAGCACTTTTAAAGTTTAGAGTAACGCTTGCTGGTTGGCGCACATATGAACGTTGTGACTGCTGTAGAAGATGGGCGTGGCATAAGGGTTGGCAGAAAGGTCCCTTGTCCCAGGGGAAAAAACCGGAGACAAAAGAATGACAATGCTCACCGCTGTAATTGTCGTGGTAACAGGGGCAGTGTCCTTCTTTTATTTTTACACCCGCTTTATGCTGGAAAGAAAGACTGATATAAGGTGGTGTATCTTACCTGCAATTCTATATGCCGCACAAGCATATTTCAGACTGCCTATTATCTATTCTATATTTGGCCAAATTTTGACACCCATTGGCGAAATATTAACTCCCCTTAAGGGAGAACCACTTGCTGTTCTGGATTTACCTTTTTTAACTTTATTGTGGGTAGTTCTTGGGCGTTCTCTTACCCCATCCATATTTGGTGATTTTGTGAGGGGAATATGGTTTCTGCCTTTTAAAAAACTAAGAAGAGATCACTTTATCTCTTTGGTTTCGGTTCTTGAGCTAGGTGCTATTACGGGAATTGGCTCACTTATAGGAAGTACCATCCTTGTGGGTTTCTTGGTCAGAGAACCTTCTTGGAGCTGGGTATTAGGTTTTGTAAGTGAGCGGTTGGTGGTAGGTATAATTGGCTATATGGCTATCCCTACTCTCCATCTTTATACTATCTATGTGTATAAGAGAAAAGGAAGGAGCGTTTTGAAAGGATGGGGATTAGGATATTTATTAGCAATGGCACTGCACACCTTGGGTAATAGTAGTGTTCTATGGCTTTGGTTTAAGGAAGTCCACTGGTCAGTACTGCCCCTATTTCAAGCTCATATTGTAGTTGCATTGCTAGTTGCGTTCTTTTGCTGGCACCGTATATATCGCCTTGCAGAAAGGGATGAGAGAGGTTGTCAGGTCTCAACAACAGTAGCAATTACATCATGCATCGTTTTACTTTTGAATATGATGGCAGAAATCAACACATTAGTGTCAAGCATTATCCTCATTATTTTCTGCCACCTTTTCATTATACATTTGTCGCCTAACTTCTTTCACTAGTGCCACTACATCCTTATCTGTTTTAAGCATAAGCCTTTCAGCTTCGCCATCAAAAGCATCTCCTATTTTCTGCAATGCCAACATAGCAGAGTTTGCAATTACCATGTCGCCGTCCTTTTCAGTAAAAACTACTTTATCTCCTTCTTTAAGATTAAGTTTTTTTCTTATACTTACTGGTATTGTTACTTGCCCCTTTGCCATTACTTTTGCTAATTCCATTTTTCCACCTCCTATTTTCCTTGCATTCCCTACTTTTATTATACTCTATCTCGTTGCGAACATCAAATTATTCCGCAAACAAGATCGTGTCAAGAAACTGTAGGGTTTTCTGGAGAACCTTTACTTTCCCCGGAATGGTGCGAGCAAAAACTACTCCCGATTGCCGTTTGACACCAAAAATCTTTTGTAGTATAATTTTTTCAAGTTCATTCTATAAGAGTTTTTTCTTTAGCAGTGGTTTTGAGTGTATTGCGGAGTTGTCGGGGGTATTAATTTAGCAAACTGCTGGGAGAGATAGAATTCTATAATCAGTACAATGACAAAAAAACAATCTCATCCCAAAAAGGAGTGCTCAAATGGAAAAGGTTAAATATATTTACTGGCGAGATGAGAACATGTGGCTGGGTTATCTTGAAGAATTTCCGGACTACATGACTCAGGGCGAAACATTTGATGATCTCAAGGAGCACCTTAATGACCTCTACAAAGAGTTGACGAGTGGTGAGATTCCTTGCGTTCGTCGGGTTGCGGAGCTTGAGGTGTCGTGAAGAGACGAGACCTAATCAGGAAGATTGGTCGGATGGGGTGTATTTTTGTACGACATGGTGCAAAGCACGATTGGTATCAGAATCCAACCACGAAAGTTTTTCAACCACTGCCTCGCCATCGAGATATAAAGGAACATCTCGCTAAGCATATCATCAAAATGTTGAAAAATAATGGGGGATAAGAAGGCTTCCCCCACATTGACTGCGGAAGCGTTTAGTTTGCCGCTAGAGCAAGTGGGGGAACAAGGGGGGGAACAAGGGGTCAGGCTTGACTAATCAACTTCCGATGGTGCTGTGCGGTGGGATCAGTGTGCCATGATTGGCGTACTGGGTGTGGGAGAAAGGATGGGTAAGTTCCTTCGTTTTTTCGTGATGCGTATGGGTGAAGTCACCCAGGCCATACACGGACTTGAGCCCGGTGATAAGTTAACTGTACGTGATCCTTATGGCAATAGCTTCCTTGTAGATGAGTGGAAAGGCAAAAATATTATCACTATCGGCGGGGGGATCGGACAGGCGCACTACGTCCCATCATAGAATATGTCAGGGCCAATCGCTCCGACTATGCCAGACTTACTACTGTTTATGGCGCACGGACATCCAAAGACATTTGCTTTAAAGGTGAATTTAAGGAAATGGGAAAGTGTAGTGAAGTGTCCTGCCACCTTTCTGTCGATGTGCAGGAAGAGGACTGGTCGCACTATGTAGGCTTTGTACCGTCTCTGTTGATGGAAGTGAATCCCTCACCGGAAAACACTACCGCCATCACCTGCGGACATCCTATCATGATCAAGTTTGTTCTGGAAAACTTGAAAAAACTGAACTTTGCTGATGAGCAGATCTACACCACCCTAGAGAACAGGATGAAATGCGGTTTCGGCAAATGCGGACGTTGCAATGTAGGTGGTTTGTATGTCTGCAAAGACGGTCCCGTTTTTAGCTACGCCACGCTGAAAGATATCCCGGAGGCTTTTGCGTAGGGACGAGGAGCAAGGAAAGAGGATCTAGGAGCTAAGGAGAAGGGATGAGGAACGAGGAGCTAGGAAAAAGGAATGAAGGAAGAGAACATCGAAACCTTCCTTTGGTTGAACTGTTACCAAGTAGGTAGTAAGAAATAAAAGAGTAAATTTTAAAAAAGAAAGAGGGGGTTAAAAGCCGAATGGCTTTTAACCCCCTCTTTAATGTGCAAGTGTGAAGATCGAATTCCGTAGTATGGAGACATCATGGCACGAGGATGTTTTGCTTGACATGTATTCATACTTAAAATGAATGTCGCAATTTGGCAGGAAGTTACATTTATATTACAGAAAGGTTAAGAAAGCTTAATTTGACTTTCCCGGGGGGGGGGTACAATGTAGAGAAGAGTAGCAATTGTTGGTTAAAAAACAAATTTTAGCTAATTGCAGGCAGGGAAGGTGGTGCACCAGTATTTAGTCTAGCTAAAAAAGTTTTGAGCCAACGTTGTGCTAAAAACAAAAATAAGGAGGAAAAAAGACTCAATGAAGAGAAGAAAAACAGGAGTTAGGGTAGTAAGTATGTTGTTGATGGTGGCGATGGTTTTTTCTTTGGTGCCAGGCATGGTAGGAACAGTAGAGGCAGAATCAGTTGTCTTACCCATTGACCAAACTACTGAATTTGATTTTGCAACAGACTTTCAAAAACATCTTGAGAAAATAGAAGCATTTAGATTGTTTGTTGAGAATAAAAGTTCTAATGAGAAAGAAATAACTGATGGAGATTTCTTTAAAAAAGAATATGCGATTGAATTTTTCAACAAAATGGTTATTTCTGGTGAAATCAGAGGTCTTCCTTTACTTGATCCAGATATGCAATATGTGCCCGATGTTCTTTCATCTATAGCTGTCAGAAGAGCAGAGTTATGGCTTGCTGCGTTCGCCGTTGGTGCTGCATTCCCAAATGCGTCTTATTTTTTTAGACACTCTCTGCAAGACAACCCACCAGACATGTATTTGTTCAATCATCCAGTTATGGTTCCAATAAGAAATAATAGGGCATATGAAGAAAGAATTGCAGCAATACGCAAGCATTTGAGGTACTTTCCATCCTATAGTAGAGTAGCTGGTATAACCTTCTGCTTTTGGGACGGTATGGATATGCATTTAACTTTAAACAGAGCACGAATGGGGGCTAGGAGCCTGAGAAATCTAAATCGGCTTGACATAACAATAACCGATTTATATAATTTTGAATGGGCGGGAACCTTAGGTTATGGTGTTGGTGTAGTTCGTTGGGCAGTAACTATTATTAACAATGCAGCGGTTGATGCACAAAGAGATGGAGTTGTTGTGCCCTATAATATTACTATATTCCAAACATATCGAGATATTGAGTGGATGCCTTTGTGGTAACCTAACCCCGCTAAAACATAGAATCTTCCATATAAGCTTAAAAAAATAGAAGGTTCGGAGGGAGGTAAAACATGTCGGAGAAAAAACCCTTAATAGCAGCTTTAATCTTCATGATTGGTGTTTTTATCCTCGCAGGTTGTTTTTGGGGAAGAGCAGTAGAACCAACGCTAGAGCAGGTAATTTTTCAGTATCCTCTTTTGGAAAGTGTTATAAGAGAAAATCTTAATAAACAAACAGGAAAAATAACCAAGGAGGATATGCTGCTTATTATCGAACTAGAGACTGAATCAAGATGTACTAGTAAAAGGCTATGGGCAGTTAGAAGTTTAAAAGGTTTGGAGCATGCAACCAATCTGACCGTGCTAAGGTTCGACTCTGATGAGGTTACCGACCTTACCCCACTAGCCGGGCTAATTAATCTGACTGTGCTTAGTTTCGAAAGCAGTCGAATTACCGACCTTGCCCCATTAGCTGAACTAACTAATCTGACCGAGCTTGATCTTGGGGGTAATCGAATTACCGACCTTGCCCCATTAGCTGAACTAACTAATCTGACCGAGCTTGATCTTGGGGATAATCGAATTACTGACCTTGCCCCATTGGCTGAACTAACTAATCTGACTGAGCTTTGCCTTATGGATAATCGGGTTACCGACCTTACCCCATTAGCTGAACTAATTAATCTGACTACGCTTTGGCTTGTTAGAAATCGCATTGTGGATATTTACCCGGTGCTTGGGCTACCCAACTTGCTTATCTTTAGCGTTCGAGAAAACCCTCTTAGCGAAAAAGCTAAACAAGATCTTGAAGTGATACGAGAAGTAACACGAGATAGAATACGAGATAGAAGAGTAGGAAATTAGTGAGAAAGTTCGGGGTCAGCCCTTGACA